>SVQV01000050.1 GCA_015065175.1 Oscillospiraceae bacterium
CAAGCATAAAAGAGTTGGTGAATCTGCTTTTTCCGAGTGTTATTCCTTGAACAACATAGAACTTCCGTTCGGAATGACTGACATTCCTGGTTGTACCTTTGAATCATGTACTTCCTTGACAGGAATAGAAATCCCGTCAAGTGTAACGAGTATTGGTTTTGTCGCATTTTACAATTGCACTTCCTTGACGAGTATAACATTCCTGTCAGACACTCCCGCAACGCTTGATGGAGATGTTCTTTTAGAGTCTGCAGTTGAAGCGATTTACGTACCTGCATCGTCAGTTGATACATACAAGTCGCATGAGGACTGGGCAAAGTACAAGGAAATAATATTCCCGATAGAAAACACAGACATTTCCGAAATAAAATACGGCGATGTGGACGGAAACGGTGAAATAAGTGCAAGTGATGTGCTTCTGCTCAGAAAGTATATGGCGAATTATGACTATGATACAAACACTTCTACCGTTACAGTACAGGCTGGCGCTGATGTGGACGGCAGCGGTGAAATAGGCGCTTCTGATGTGCTTTTGCTTAGAAAGTACATGGCAAACTATGACTACGAAACCGGAACTTCCTCTATAGTCTTAGGTCCGAAAGCTTAAAGTTTTAACTGAACACAAAAAATCCCTTAGAGAACAAAATGAACTCTAAGGGATTAACTATTTTAGGGTTGTGTTGTAAATGCGTTTGTGTTGAGGATAGTAGAGCTGTAGAGGAAAAGAACGTCCTTGCCTTCAAAATCTATCATGTTATTAACAATCATAGGCGCTACATAGCGGATATCAACAACATATACGCTTTTATATCCTTCTGACATAAGAGGCGCAATGCTTGAGCCGAACGAGTCGCGGAAGAGAACAAGCTCTCTGTCCGTCGTTGCATTCGGATTATCAATGCGGAGCAAGGGCTTCGATCCTGACAGGAAGAACTCATATCCGTCCTTGCCTGTTAACTTTTCAAAGTCATATACAGAATTGGTGGAATTGGTAAGATAGTCGAACACCTTCATTTTGTTTATTGCATCATTCGTGAGATAGGTTATCGTGTCGGGCGAGGGCTTCAATGCGCTCTGTCCGTGATAAACGCCGTAGAAGGGATGATGTGTATTCTTTTCGTACTCATAAGAAATGCGATCCTCGAATCCCATTTCCTTGCCAAGTGTGTGCATAACATCACCTATCTTATCCTGACTCCAGTGTGTGTCCGTCCTGTAATAATCGTCAAGCGAAAGAGAATTGAAAAGGTTTATATACTTCATTTGAGGAAATGTCGTTTGCAGACGGTTTATAAGCTCGTCATAATCGGGACCTACATAGCCGTAATCCTTAGCAAAGAAGTAGTTTTTATCGGGAATGAGAGCGATATAGGCATTTTCAACCTTGCCCTTCAAATATGTGTTGTAAACATATTCAAGTCTGCCTATTGAAAAATCCAACATGCCGTCATTAAAATCCTGCTCAATCTTTGCTATATGACCGTCCTCAACTGCAAGACCGTTGTTTTCCTTAAGGTTAAGCACATTCATTTGGAACTTAGCCTTGACACCTCTGAAAAACTCACGGAAGGGGAACTGATCTACAGAGTATGATTCAAATTCGCTTATTGCGGTCTTGTCTATGATAAGCTTGAAGGATCTACCGAGACTTTTATTGAAGCGTGCCATTTTTTCGCCGAAGCTGTAGTCTTTTCCTTCCTCCAGACCCATTCCGTCAATTATTCCGTGTATAGTAAGCTCTTCCGGAAACTGCGCGAGCGGTCTGCGCTCCGCTTCAGATTCTGCGGTGGGATTAGCATATTTAAAGCCCGACATTATAACGATAAATGCCATGAACAACACAAAAACGGCGGTAACAACTATATTTCTTGTTTTATTATTCATATTTATTAACCTCCGTAATTAAAATCTGAAATAAAGGAAGGGGCTGAATGAGCCATCAACAAAGTATGCGGTGGCTACTAACAAAACCGCAATTACAAAGATAGGCTCCAAAACATTTATTATACGGCAGCCTATGTTGCTTTCCTTTATTTTCAAAACCGCATTTTTTACGATCGGGGTCGCGCCTATAATACCGATGATAAGAATAAACGCATATCCCGAAATGTAGTACGCCGTGTCGCTTGTAAAGAAGGGAATACCTGTCAGACCGAACATTCCTCCGACATCTGAAAGTATGCCTGCCGCTCCGTTTGCGTTGAATATTACAAAGCTTACGAATACAACTATAGCGACATATATGTGAGAGAAAACTGCGGGGATCTTGTCAAAGAATTTCTTCAAGGCGAATTTTTCGAGAACAAGGAAAATTGCAAAGTAAACTCCCCAAATAATGAATGTCCAGTCTGCGCCGTGCCAAAAGCCTGTAAGGAACCAAACGATCAGGGTATTTATGAGCCAGCGCCATTTGGGAACTCTGTTTCCTCCCAAAGGAATGTATACATAGTCGCGGAACCAAGTGCCGAGAGACATGTGCCATCTTCTCCAGAATTCAGCCGCGCTTTTTGAGATCAAGGGGTAATTAAAGTTTTCAAGGAAGTGGAAGCCGAATATGCGTCCAAGACCTATTGCCATATCCGAATAACCCGAAAAGTCGAAGTAAATCTGTAAAAAGATTGCCAAAGCATAGAACCACATACCTACAACCGATACGCCCTCAGCGCCTTTTATGCTTATAGCGAAGGCGGCAAAGGTATCCGCAAGCAGAACCTTTTTTGCAAGACCTATACAGAATCTGGTAACGCCGTAAGAGAAGTTTTCAAAGCTGTGTGTTCTTTCGCTTAGCTCTTCCTCAACTGTCGTATATCTTACGATAGGACCCGCAATCAACTGCGGGAAAAGTGCGACATATGTCGCAAGTCTGATAAAGCTCTTCTGTACCTTTGCTTCTCCTCTGTATACGTCTATTGTATAGCTGAGCGATTGGAAGGTATAGAAGCTGATACCGATAGGAAGCGCAATTCCCAAAAGCGCGATGTCGGTTTTTAAAACTGAATTTATGTTAGAGATAAAGAAATCGGAATATTTAAAAAATCCGAGAACTGCTAAGCTTGTTATAACGCTTGACCAAAGAAAAACCTTAGCCCATTTTGTGCCCTTGAATTTATCAATAAGCAATCCGTGAATATAGCTTGACAAGGTTGCTGCAAGCATCAGCAGGGTATATATAGGCTCGCCGTAAAAATAAAACACAAGGCTCGTTACAAGAAGCACAAGGTTTTTGAATTTAAACGGTACTATAAAATAGATAACGAGAACGGCTGCCAGAAAATAATACAAGAAGCTTATACTTGAGAAAAGCAGAAATATCCCTCCTTTGATGTTTTAAAAAAGCGGGACGGGCGCATAGCGTCCGCCCCGAAAGCTTAGACTTATTAAATTATTCAGCGTCTGTATTTATAAGAACGAGAATTGTGGTGTCGTAAGCGCCTGCTACGAACTGAGTGCCGTCATTTATCATGCTTGTGCAGTAATCAAGCCATGATGCGATATCAACGCCTCTTTCGAGAGTGAATACATATCCGACAAAGTCGTTTCCTTCAGCCTTGAAGCTGTAAGAATCCTCGGGCTGGAAGATGCTTCCGGAGAAGCCTTCGAGAGTTTCAGCGTCTGCCAAAGCTACAACTGCATCGCCGTAAGTGAATGCTGCGCCCATAGAGATTCTGTAGGAAACATCCTCAGCGCCTGCAGCACCCTGTCCCATAGCAGTTTTGAACTCATTCCAGAGAGCCTCGCCCTTAGGCGCGTTTTCGATTGTAGGCTCAATTATTACGATCTCACCGGAAAGTGCAGCGGGAACCTCTTTCGCGCACATAATGAAGAATACGGTGTTATCAATAGCGCCTACTGCCTTCATATCAGCAGTTGTGCAAACATTCCATGAAAGGTTGCTGTTATCCTCGAGAGTCTTCATGAACGCTTTAACATCAGCGCCTTCCTCTAATTCGAATACGTATCCTATAAAGGGAGCGCCCATCATACCGGGAGCGAATACAGCGCCGCTCTTAAAGCCTGTGATTTCAGCGTTATCAAAGCCCTGAAGGAAACCGGGTTCAACAGGCATAGCCATGCCCATCTGTATGCAAACTCTGCCCGCTTCGGAATTGAGGATGCTGTAAGCGAGTTCTTCGGTGCCCATCAAAGGTGCTTCTTCCTTTAAGCCCTTGAAAATATTCCAGAAAAGGAAGGGAAGGGTGTCCTCTCCTGCTTCGGGAGCAATAATATTAGAATCGGTGTTTACGGGAGCTTCTGTTGTTTCTCCTGCATTGTCATTGGGAGTTTCGTTGTTGCCGCATGCAACAAGTGTAAATAGCATAACGAATACGAGTGTGAGTGCAAGAAGTTTTTTCATGTAGATTTTCTCTCTTTCTTTTTTATGTTTGATTTTTTCAGCCATTGCTTTTTGACTTACATCTATAATACAAACTGCCGCTCAAAAGGTGACAGATATTTTTTATTTTTTTTAAAAATATTTTTTTAGTTCGCGAAATCAATGATTTTCCAGCTTGTTTCTTCGTTCGTATTGTCGGCTTCGAGTCTTATATATATCGGAGCAGACATTAAATTTATCAAGTCGTTGAATTTTTCGTCTCCGGTTTCGGCGTCAAAAGCGGCAACAAGACCGTTTTCAAAGGCGGTGGCTGTTAGACTGTCAGACTCAAAATCATACAAACTGACATCATCTATCTGAACGAGATAACGAATTTTGTTTTCGCTTGATGTGTTGGAAGGGTAACAACCCGAAATCACACCTTCGATGACTGCCCAATGAGCATTTTCCTTTTTTGCTTCTTCGACCATGACAGAAGCCTTTTCGGATGACAATCCGCTTTTTTGTTGTGCTTCGGTAATTTCTTCTAAATGACGGAAGCTTATTTCTTCTATCGGAGGATTTTTTTCTTCGGTGAAAAAGCCGTTTACGCCCGCGAAAATTCCCAAACTCAAAACAAGCGCAAAAGCGCAAACTGCTCCCGCAAGCTTGAAATTGAAGCCTTCAAACGCAAATGCAGGGCGTTTTACGGTTTCCTTATATCGAAGCTCATTCGCTTTTTTGAGTGTTTCCTCAATAAGCGCGTCTCTCGGTTGGATTTTACTAAGCGCGGCTTTAAGATCCTGCTTATTCATATAAATAGATTTTCCTTTCTTTCTGTCTCGCTTTGTGCATAAGCAAAACAAGCTGATGTGTCAATTTACATCGTTTTCGTCTAACTGCAATTTAAGCTTTTGTCTTGCACGTGACAAACGCTTTTTTACATTTGCTTCTGTCGTATGAAGAATGAAGGATATTTCACGTATCGACATATCTTCATAATAGAAAAGCAAAATAACCTCTCGCATAGGCTGCGGCAGCTTTAAGATCTGCGCATATACATCCGATTGATTTTCAAGAAATTGGGATTCCGAATTTTCATCGGGTATCATTGCGAGCATGGCATCATCAAGAGAATTTACGTTCTTTTTCCAAGGGGCAACAAAGTGAGAATTACAGCAGTTAATAGTTACCCGTATAAGCCATGCCTTACGATGTTCTTCGCTTTCAAAGGGCTTTTTATTCATGACAAGCTTTAAAAACACGTCCTGAAAAATGTCATCGGCATCATGCGAGGACTTTGTTTTGGTAAGTGCAATACGATAAACCATAGATGAATAGTAGCGAATTACCTCGTCACTTGGTTCGGCGGGTAAGCTCTCGGGCGGAGAGGTGTTTTCAAAAACAAAGCCTTCGCTCAGCTCTTCGTCCATTTCTTCATCGGAGCTTTCATAAAAGTCTTTTTCTGTCATTTCGATGTTCCTTTACTCTTAATACCGAATCACCGTGTAAAAGGTGACCGAAAATTGTTTATTTTAAACATTTTTTTGTTTTGAACAAAAAATATACTTTTTCTATCCTATTTATTATATACTAAAAATAAATTGCAGTCAATAAAATATTGATATATTTACAATATGTATTTATTTTTCCGAAAACCTTGACAAATATTTTCTGAAAGGGTATAATGAATTTGTAATTTTTAAATTCTCGGAGGACAAAATGGATATCACTAAAATGTTTTTGGAAACAGAAAAGCCTCTCGATAATCTGGTAACCGACGGGGGCTTTTGCAAAATTTTTCGTACTATAGGCTGTGTGGGCGATAGCTTGGCATCCGGAGAGTTTGAAACTATTGATGCCGAAGGTAAAAAGAGCTATCACGATTTGTTTGAGTATTCATGGGGGCAGTATATAGCCCGTGCCTGCGGAAGCAAGGTTTATAATTTTTCACGCGGCGGAATGACAGCAAAAGAATATATGGAGAGCTTTGCGCAAGCAAAAGATTTCTGGAATCCCGAAAAGAAAGCTCAGGCATATATCGTTGCGCTCGGTGTAAACGATATTCTCAATCGTAATATGGAGCTTGGAACGCTTGATGATATAAAAGAAGACTACAGGGATAATGCTCCTACATTTGCGGGATATTACGGAGCAATAATTCAACGCTACAAGGAAATAGAGCCGGATGCAAAATTCTTTCTTATGACAATGCCTAAAAAGGGCAAAGAAGAGCGTGACGCAAAGTGTGATAAGCACGCTGCGCTTTTGTATCAGATGGCAGAGCTTTTTTCAAACACATATATCCTTGACCTTATGAAATATGCGCCTTTATATGACGAGTCTTTTGTGGAGAATTTTTTCCTAAACGGTCATATGAATCCATGCGGATATATTCTGACTGCTCAAATGACAATGTCATATATAGACTACATAATCCGTCATAACATGAAAGACTTTGCTGAAGTAGGATTGATAGGAACACCTTTTAAAAATATAAAACCGCAATAAATAATAGCTATAATAAAAAGAGGCCGAGAGATTCAGCCTCTTTTTATTATGCTTTGACAAAAATGCTTTAACGGACCAAAAAGCTTGCGTAAGAAAATAAATGTATTGCGACGGGCGGATATGCAAAAGGAAAATAGCTTGAATAACGCGCTGCCTGCGTTTATCTGCTTGTTCTTTCTGATTATGACCGATACTCTCGCAATAATATCTTCTTCTGAAATTCCGTATTCAAGCACATGTTGAGCATCACCGCACATGACAGGCTCTCCGTCTTCAAAGCCAATTAGTCTATGCAGAACAAATTGCCCGTTTTTTCTGCGATAAAGCAGTATGTCACCTTTTTTGAAGGAAATAAATTCTTCAAGAACAACCTTGTCTTTTCCTTCACGGATTGTTGGAAGCATGCTTTTTCCCTTAGGAGAAAGATAGAAACAGCCTCCGTTTTTTACCGCTTCTGAGATCAAAGGAGAGATTTCAGATAGGTCTAAACACTCAGACAAGTATTTTTGCCTCCTTCAGTGCAGAGGTGAATTCATCAAAGTCCTTCTGTGCGGTTGCTTTGTCCGTCTTGAATTCGTTTGACAGAGTGTTTACGATTTCTTCCGATGAAATTCCGTCCTCGATTTTTTGCCATATAAATGCGGCGGTATTGTTCAGCTTAATCATTCCTTTTATTTCTTTGGAAATACTTCCGAGCGGAACCGCATAATATGTGTCACCTATTTTTTTTAAAATAAAGCTTCCGTTAAATTTCATTTTCTTATCCTCATCAAAATTATTCTGAATATAAAGTCTCGCAAGCGACTCTTGCCGCATCTTCGCTCATATTACAGTATATATTGTATAATTTGCATTTTGAAAGCAAATGATTTACTATGTCTAAAAACGCGAGCATTTTTGTCCTGTCATCCGGAATCAAAAGCTGTTGCATAAGAAAGGGGAGTGCCTCGTCGGAGGTAATTTCTCTTACATAATTACTTTCACTTCGATTTATAAAAGCAATATTATAAAGCTCGGCAGAAGTATTCGCCTGCCAGCCTTCCTTACCGCTCCAAGGCGTTCCGTAGGCAACTGCTTTTCCGTCCTTAATTCTTATGATAGGCTTGTCTCCGTTTATTATTACAACCTTTTCTTTGTATAGATTTTTCCAATAAGATGTATGAGTAGACTTACCTGTGCCGCTGAGAGCAAGAAACGCTGTCCCTTTTCCATTGTAGGATATCAATGCGCAATGCATAACAAATGCGTTATTATCCAATAAAAAGTCATTAAGCTTTCTGTATATTCCCGAAAACTCCATAAGCGGTAAGGATGAATTCTGATCGGGAAGATGCTCTGCTTCTATTTCTTTATCGGAAAGAGAAATATGTAGGTCGCATTTTTCGTCTCCAGTGTATAAATAATCACAGCAGACTTTTTCGGAATAAGGATATTTATTATCGATTTCAATAATGAAATCGGCTATCTTACATTTAAACATATCGAATCTCACTTGTACAAACGGTAAAATTAATGCTACGCTTAGATTATACAATAAAAAAACAAATTTATCAACACTTTTATAAAAAAATTTGTTCTTAGCTCAATATATTGTTACTTAAAGGAAATTTTTCATTTGTGCTGTTGACAAACGTCTTCGATTTATGGTAAAATATATTATTGAGAAAAAATAGTAAAAGAAAGGGAAGCAAATGGCGACGAAGAACGAAAAAAGAATTGAAGAGTATGATGACCGAAGTATAAAGATGCTGAAAGGTCCTGACAGAGTAAGAAAACGCCCTGCCGTTATATTTGGATCTGACGGTCTTGAAGGGTGCCAGCATTCCTTTTTTGAAATACTTGCGAATTCCGTGGATGAAGCGAGAGAAGGGTTCGGAAACCTCATTGTTGTAACCGCTTTTAATGATAAATCCATCGAAGTAGAAGACTTCGGAAGAGGTGTTCCGCTCGGATATAATGAAAAGGAAAAGCGTTATAACTGGGAGCTCGTTTACTGCGAGCTTTATGCAGGCGGTAAATACGAAAACAATGACGGGGCTTCTGCCTATGAATATTCCCTTGGATTGAACGGTCTTGGCGCATGCGCCACCCAGTATTCTTCTGAATATATGACAGTAAAATCCTATAACGGCAGTCAGCTCTCCGAGATAGATTTTAAGGTGGGATATCCCGCATCCGAGTTTTCGGTACGCGACCTTACAAAAGAGGATAAGAAGAAACAGGGAACTGTGATTCGCTGGAAGCCCGACCTTGAAGTGTTTACGGATATAAATATTCCCGAAGAGTTTTTCATTGCCACAATGCGCCGTCAGTCGGTTGTAAATGCGGGAATTACCTTCAAGCTCAAAATAGAAAAGGAAAACGGAAAGTTTGAAGAGCATAGCTTCTTATATCAGAACGGAATAGCCGACTATATAGAGGAAATTACGGAAGGCAATTCCTTGACCGAGCCTGTCTGTTGGCACCTTGAAACACAGGGACGTGACCGTGAAGATAAAAAGGATTATAAGCTTAAAGCCGATGTTGCTTTTTGTGTTTCAAATATCACAAACAGGCTTGAATATTATCATAACTCAAGCTTTTTGGAATACGGAGGTTCTCCCGATAAGGCTGTAAAAACAGGATTTACTGCCGCGCTTGATCAATATATCAAGGCACAAGGTAAATATACAAAAAATGAGTCCAAGATAAGCTTCGTAGATATAGCCGATTGCCTTACAGTCATTGTAAACAGCTCATCTACACAGACCTCATACGAAAACCAGACAAAAAAAGCAATAAACAACACCTTTATAGCAAAGGCGCTTACAGATTTTATAAAGCAGAAGCTCGAAGTATATTTTGCGGAAAATCCGACAAGCGCAAACACCTTTGCGAACCAGGTGCTTGTAAATAAGAGAAGTCGCGAGAATGCGGAAAAAGCCCGTATAGATATCAAAAAGAAGCTTTCGGGCACTGTAGACGCTGCAAACAGAGTAGAAAAATTTGTTGCATGCCGCTCTAAAGACCCTGAACGCAGGGAATTATATATAGTTGAGGGTGACTCCGCGCTTACGTCTTGTAAATTGGGAAGAGATTCCGAGTTCCAGGCAATTATCCCCGTAAGAGGAAAAACGCTCAACTGTATGAAAAGCACTTATAGCCGAATTTTTGAAAGCAAGATAATCGTTGACCTGTTGCGTGTTATAGGCTGCGGTGTCGAGATTGAAGGAAAGGTTAAAGGCGACTTGGTTGCGTTTGATTATTCTTCGCTTCGCTGGAGCAAAATAATTATCTGTACCGATGCGGATGAAGACGGATTTCAGATAAGAACGCTTCTGCTTACACTTTTCTATAGACTTTTGCCCACTCTTTTGCAGAAAAACAAGGTGTTTATAGCTGAGTCCCCGCTTTTTGAAATCACATGCGGCTCAAATACTTATTTTGCGTATAACGAAAATGAAAAAACAGAGATATTAAAAAAGATCGGTGATAAGAAATATATTCTTCAGCGTTCAAAGGGATTGGGCGAAAACGAGCCTGAAATGATGTGGCAGACTACAATGAATCCCGCAACGAGAAGGCTTATTGCGGTAAGTCCGGCGGATGCGGAGGAGACCTGCCGAATGTTTGAGACTCTATTGGGAGATGCAATAGATGACCGAAAAAAATTCATTTCCGAAAACGGTTATAAGTATATAGCCGATGCGGATATTTAACATCAAAAACAAAAAATAAGATATATACGAAAGGCAGAATTATGGCAACACCATTAAAGAAATCTTCAAAATTTGAAGGGGTAAAGGGACCTCTTCTCACAATAGTTATGGACGGTGTCGGACTTGCTAAAAACGGAGCGGCTAATGCGGTTTATGCGGCTCACACTCCGACTCTCGACAGACTTATGGAAAAATATCCTACACTTAAGTTGAAGGCTCACGGAACCGCCGTAGGGCTTCCCTCTGACGATGATATGGGCAACTCCGAGGTAGGACACAACGCACTTGGCGCGGGACAGATATTTGCGCAGGGCGCTAAGCTCGTCTCTCAGTCTATCGAAAGCGGAAAAATGTTCGCTTCAAAGACCTGGCAGGATTTGGTCTCTAACGTAAAAAATAACGGTTCTGCGCTTCATTTTATAGGTCTCTTTTCGGACGGTAATGTTCACTCTCACATAGATCATTTGAAGGCTATGCTCATAAGAGCCAAGGAAGAGAAGTGCGCTAAGGTAAGAATTCATATTTTAATCGACGGAAGAGATGTTGGCGAAACATCTGCCTTGGATTATATACTTCCTTTTGAGGAGTTTTTGAATTCTCTCCGTGATGAAAGCTTTGATATCAAGATAGCATCCGGCGGCGGAAGAATGAAAATAACTATGGATAGATATGAAGCCGACTGGAGCATGGTTGAAAGAGGATGGCAAACACATGTTCTGGGAGATGGCAGACAGTTTGTTTCCGCCGAAGAAGCCGTCAACACCTACCGCAAAGAGCTTGGTGTTATTGACCAGGATCTGCCTCCCTTTGTAATTGCGGAAAACGGTGCGCCTGTCGGAACTGTACAGGATGGCGACAGCGTAATTTTCTATAACTTCAGAGGCGACCGTGCGATAGAGATATCCAAGGCATTTGAAGCTGACGATAGTTTTTCTGCATTTGACCGTAAGAGAGTTCCGAATGTTCTTTATGCGGGAATGCTCGAATATGACGGCGACCTTCATATCCCCTCACGCTATCTTGTAAATCCACCCGAAATAACCAATACTATGGGTGAATATCTCTGCGCTTCAGACGTTTCTCAACTCGCAATCTCCGAAACACAGAAGTACGGTCATGTTACCTATTTCTGGAACGGAAACAAGAGCGGTAAGTTCTCTGAGGAGCTTGAGACATATATCGAGATTCCTTCCGATGTAGTTCCTTTTGAACAGCGCCCCTGGATGAAATGCGCGGAAATTACGGACAAGCTTATTGAATGTCTTGAAAGCGGAAAATATAAGTATCTCCGTGTTAATTTCCCGAACGGCGACATGGTAGGTCATACAGGTAACTTCTTAGCAACAGAATGCAGTATGGAAGCGCTTGACCTCCAGCTTGCGAGAATTCTGCCCGTGATAGATAAATTGCAGGGCGCTGCTATTATTACCGCAGACCACGGTAATGCTGATGAAATGTATGAGGTAGATAAAAAGACAGGCGAGCCTAAGCTTTCAAAGGACGGCGAGCCTAAGTCCAAAACAAGCCACACTCTCAATCCCGTTCCATGTATCATTTATGATAACTTCACAAATGACAAATACAAGGTAAAGGAAGATAAAGGCGAGTTCGGACTTGCCAACCTTGCGGCAACGACCGTAAAAATGCTCGGTTACGAAGCTCCCGAAATGTGGGAAGAAGCAGTAATTGACTGACAATTCAAAAAGCAGGAGACTATACGTTACTGAATAGTCTCCTGCTTTGTCTTTATCAATTTGAGTTTAATACCACAGAGGTTTTGCTCGAAATACGTATCAATCCTATGTATGTTTTACCTCGATTGATGACGAGGGGATTTCCGTTTTTATCGGTAAATTTCAAATCCGAGTTTTTGTCTCTGTACCATATGATATCCATATACTTTCCTTCTGATGCGTAATATCCCGTACCTCCGTTTTGCATATCAATGCTTATCTCGGTACCGCTTGCTTTATCATATGTAGTAGCATCGCAGAAAAGCAATATCAGATTTTTAAATGAGAGTCCTTTTCCGTTGTCGGAATCCGAGTGGACCGAAGAAAACTGATATCTTTCATAATTTTCTGTTGAAGAATTATACTTGAATTCGGCAGTCTGGGCAGAGGAAAACGGAATCCTGACGTAAAGAGAATCGTTTTCGGAAAGAGTTGCTTTAGAAAAATACTCGGCAAATTCAAAGGGAAGTGCTTTGTTAGAGACGCTCGTTCTGAATCCTAAGGATGCTATGCCGTTGGAGAGTCTATCGCCGTTTGTCATAATGTGATGCGGAGAGCTTCTTGAAGCATCGGTATAATACACGTTTGACATATTCTGGATTATGTAATCCATAGTGTCGTAGGACTTGAATGCCGTGGATTTTCCCGAGTCGGTAGTTCCGACATATGCCTGAATAGCGTCAAACTGATTGGCGATATCGGCAAGGTAGCTTCTCGTTGAGCGCACAGAACCTATAACATCTGCATTTGAATAATTACAGCTTATTATCATAAGTCTGGTAATGCCGCCCTCGACAGGTGCCTCTACCAATATTTCCGCATCGCCTATTCCGAATTGCGGCAGGGAAGAAGCAGTGTTTCCTATGCAAATTGCCACAGGTCTCTTCTTTGAAATTTCTTCTGTCGCTTCGCAGCCTGAAAGCGGATTTAAGAATTGCGGCGGCTTTGGCGGCTCTGTTACGGGTACCGTAGTTTCAGGTACTGTAGTCTGGGGCACTTCGGTTGTGGTTATTGAAGTTGAAGCTGTTGCGGGTTTTATAACGTTTTTGTCAGAAGGGGCAGTATTGGTTAAAGCTTTTAATTCACATCCGATGCAGGATACCGAAATTATGAAAAGCAAAAGAATAGAAATTGCTATCATAAGTTCGGTCCTCATGCATTTTCTTTGTTTTTTCATTTTTGTTTACCTCCTCGGCTAAATCAGCCACATAAATGAAAAGATTATTTTGTTGTCAATTTCTGTTTGCTCTCTCAAGCCATGCTGTGCCAAGGTCGAATGCATCGCTAAGACCGTTTGCCATAGCCTGTTTTTCTACCGATTGAGAGCCTGATGTAGGTATTATCTGCACCAGAACCTTGTCGGGAACCTGTGTTTTGAATTTTGCTATCTCTTTATAACTCATTATCATCATAAAAAGATAAAACTTGTCGGACATATCTCCGTAATAAAGCTCGTTGTCCAGACGAACCAAAGGCTTGCCCTTGTATTCAAGGTATTTGCCTTGTATACCTTTTGCGTTCATAATTTACTCCTTTCAATTTTTCTAAAAACGACTGCTTGTCCTTTTCACATTAATAATACCAAATTTACCATTTATTGTCAATTCATTCGACAATAATAGATAAAAAAAGTTATCGTGAAAATTCGCTATTTTTTGCAAAAAGGAGAAGTGCGCAAAAACTCGTCGCCCGACATAGGAATAGGCTTTGCAAGAGAATAAACGGCATCTGCGGTATTAGAAATTTCAGCCTGACGCTTTGCGTTTTCAGACAGAAAGACGTAATCCGCGCTTTTGGTTAAAATTTCAATTTCAGTATTGCCTTTCATTTCCTTGAGCTTTTCGCATCCTTTTTTGTCCATAGCTAAAACCTGTGTGTACGCAGGTAAATTCTTTACATCAGAGGAGGTAATTCCGAAGAAAAGATTTAAGAGCGCACGG
>SVQV01000187.1 GCA_015065175.1 Oscillospiraceae bacterium
AGACTACGAGTTTGATAGGTCGAAGGTGTAAGTGCAGTAATGTATTTAGCTGATCGATACTAATTGACCGAGGGCTTGAACTTCCGAGCAAACTTTGTTTGTTCAGTTCAAATCAACAATACTTGAGTTTCTTTCTACACATATTACACTTTGTTCGGTTTTCAATGAAGGTTTTCTTCATTAAATAAAAACTCGCTTGATTTAAGCGAGTTTTTTTGTTTTTTATTCATATTAAACGACAAAAAATGCGCAACTTTAGAAATTTAAAGTTGCGCATTTTTTATTTTACTGCTTTTATTACTTTGAACACTTGTTCTGCAGTATCTGCCAAATTACATTTAGCATTTTCCTTATTCATCGCCTCTGTCAGAGAACAAGGTTTACGAACGGCAGGGAAGAAAGCATCGATTCCGTGATGATTGCATACCGATGCATCTGATGAAATAGAACCTGAAAATGCCAGAACTATCTTCCCGTATTTCTTTGCAAGTTTTGCTACGCCAATTGGAGCCTTTCCCATACATGACTGTGAATCAAGTCTGCCCTCTCCTGTGATAATAATGTCGGCGTTTTTCACTTGCTCCTCAAGATTTGTTTCTTTAATTATAAGATCAATTCCGGGCACAAGAGTGGCGCCGAGAAAAGAGCAAAAAGCAAATCCGAGACCACCAGCTGCGCCCGATCCGTCAATATTGGGATCGGCAGAAGGAATATATTCCTTTGTAAGGCTCGCGTAATTATGAAGCCAGGCATCCATTTTTTCTATCATCTCGTCATCAGCGCCTTTTTGGGGGCCAAATATCGCACTGCATCCATTTGCGCCGCAAAGAGGATTCTTTACGTCACAAGCGACCTTGAAGGTGCATTCACAAAGTTCACGGCAAGCGTTATCAAAACGAATTCTTGTGAGATTTTCAAGCCCTTTCGCTCCAGGTGAAACAATATTGCCTGATTTGTCAAGGAATTCGATTCCGAGAGCCGAGAGCATTCCGACCCCTCCGTCATTTGTGGCGCTTCCGCCAATACCGACCACAAAGCGTCTGATACCTTGATCTATAGCGTCTTTTATAAGCTCACCGGTGCCGAACGTAGAGGTGTGCATAGGGTTTCTCTCTTCGGGGGAGAGAAGTGTTAATCCCGAAGCGGCCGCCATTTCGATAAAAGCCGTATTTTCTGAAATTACATAATGGCTCTCAATGGTTCGAAATAGGGGATCATGCACTTTTACAGTTCTTTTTTGACAGTTTAATGTAAGCATTATGGCATCTATCAGTCCCTCGCCGCCGTCGGCAATCGGGCTAACGATCACGTCGGCGTCCGGATAAACTCGCTTAATACCATGTGCTACGGCATTTCCCGCTTCAATTGAAGAAAGACTTCCTTTGAATGAATCTATCGCAATAACTACTTTCATTTATATTCTTCCTAATCTTTTCATCAGAGGAATAGGATCGTTGGCGGTTATAAGGTCGGCTCCGAGTTCAATGCACAGCTCCACATCCGAGATGTTGTCGGCACAGTACATATGAACAGGCATCCCTTTGGAAATATAAAAAGGACAAAGTTCAGAGTGAACAAAAGCCATAGAAAGCCCGATCTCGTCGTAATACTCATAAAGCCCCGCGAAATTTTCCTTCATCTGTACATCCGGATATCCCATGGTGCGTCCGTTGTATTTTTCTTTTATGTATTTAATTATTCTTGCATTGAAAGCGTAAAACCAGCATTTATCAAATACACCGTATTTTTTTAAGAGGTCTACGGTCAGATCAACAGTTTCTTCGGTATATTCCTTTATTTCAACACCGAAAAGGATATCAGGCCGCTTTTTGGCAGCCAGCTCAAGCGTTTCCTCAAGTGTAGGAACGGTAACTCCTTGATCCTTGTAAAGATCACCGAATTTTGATTCGTAGCATGCGTCAAGCTCCTTTACCTCACGTAGCGTCATATCGCGTACGTGTTTGTCTACGCCGCACGTACGCTTGGCGTTTCCATCGTGGATTACTACCGGAATCTTATCGGACGTCAACCATATATCAAACTCGAAGGCATCGACCCCGATATCCATAGCGGCTTCAAAAGATATTAACGTATTTTCGGGATATTTACTGCAGTATCCTCTATGTCCTTCCACGATTATATTTTTCATTTCTATATTCTCCTTTAGAAAGATACGGCTCGCTGAATTGAATGCGAGCCGTATTTGTATTTATAAAATTACTTGGAAAGTCTTGCCTCAAGAGCAGCAAGCTCGTCATACATAGCTGCAGGTACTCTGTTTCCGACAGTCTTGTAGAATTCCTTGATGTTCTCAACGTCCTCGAGCCAGGAAGCTGTGTCAACTGTGAGAAGCTCCTTGATAGTGTCGAGAGTAACGTCATTGAGCCCTTCAATGTTGATGTCCTCAGCCTTAGGAATATAACCGATAGCGGTCATATCAGCGTCAACCTTGCCTTCGCAACGAGCGAGGATCCACATAAGAACTCTCATGTTATCGCCGAATCCGGGCCAGATGAAGTTGCCTTCGTCGTCGGTACG
>SVQV01000051.1 GCA_015065175.1 Oscillospiraceae bacterium
GAGGTCAAGTCCCTCATGGGAAAGGTGCCACATGTTCTTGTCCTTGGAATAGTTAGTCTCACGGTTTATCTTAAGAGGAACGTTGTGTGCCTCCGCATAGTCGATCTCTTCCTCACGGGACTTGATATCCCATTCACGCCAGGGAGCAATTATCTTCATTCCGGGTGCAAATGCCTTTATAGCAAGCTCAAAGCGCACCTGGTCATTACCCTTACCCGTACAGCCATGGCAGATAGCGTCAGCGCCCTCTGCGATAGCAATTTCAGCAAGTCTCTTACCGATAATGGGACGTGCAAGCGCAGTACCCAAGAGGTATTCCTCATATTTTGCTCCTGCCTGAACGGTAGGGATTATAAGGTCGTTTACAAATTCATCGGTGAGATCCTCGATATAGAGCTTGGACGCGCCTGTTTTGATAGCCTTTTCTTCAAGACCTTCAAGCTCGTCAGCCTGACCTACGTTACCCGATACGGCAATTATCTCGGGGTCATCGTAGTTTTCCTTAAGCCACGGAATAATAATGGAGGTGTCAAGACCGCCCGAATATGCAAGTACTATTTTTTTGATTTTCTTTTCGCTCATTGTTTTATTCTCCTGAAATATTTAGTTGAATTATTATGCATAAATAATAGCACAAAATGAAAAAATATTCAATAGAAAAACAGAAATTTTTTTCTTTTCTATGTTTTGCACAAATCAAGCCATACAAAACCACTTTTGTTTGTGCTGTTTTCGTTTAAAAGCGACCGGGCAAGTGAGATGACAATTCATTTTCAATGAATATTATTCATTTTTATGCATAAAATATTCATTATCCCGTTTTTTTATGAATAAATGCATAAAATATTCAACAAAGAAGATCCCGTTCCCCGCAGATCATCGCAAAATCGAAGCTTATGTTTGTTGACAAGACGGAAATTTGGTTGTATAATATCATTCGGCACTTAAAGACATTATACACAAAAGGGAGGCGCGGCATTTTTGCCTTAAGCTTATGAGCATTATTGCATCTGTTAAGAACAAAAAAGAAAAGATAAGCATAATGAAAGTATATGACAAGCGATATTTCTATTACATATACGCTTGCTTCTTTGTATATCTGATGACGATCGCCATAAAAATGTGTTATTCGGCGCAGATGGTCTCCATTATGGAGGATTTCAATGCGAGCAAGTCGGAAATATCCAAGGGCCTTACCGTATATTACTTTATATATGCGGTAGCGCAAATAGTTTTAGCGCCTCAGGTAAAACGAATGAATATGAGGAATTTTCTCGTTGTCACGTCGCTTTTATCCGCTGTTTCCTTCGGGTGTGTTTTCTTCTGCACCTCGCTCGGTCAGATATGGGTAATACTTGCGCTTAACGGTATTTTACAGTCGGGAATATACGGCGGAATTATGTCTCTTTTCGGAAAATATCTGCCCGACGGAATTTCGGAGTATGTGTCAAATGTGCTAAGCTTAGGTCTGCCTCTTGGCACCGCGCTCACATACGGAGCATCTGCCTTGTTCGTTGCATGCTTCTCCTGGAGACACACCTTCCTTTTCTTTGCCATAATGTTTATTTTGTCGGTATTCGTATTCATTCTGGCAGAGAGACGCGTAAAGATAATTCTGCACGAGACTGTAAAGAGCAAAGCGCCCGAGAAAAAGGAAAGAATAGTTCCCAAAAAGAAGAGCGGCGGAATGCTCATTTTCTACATATCAATTATATCCTTATTTGTCAGCATTATATATTACGGTATGACGAATTGGGTGCCAAATCTCTTGAAGGAGGTACACGGCATGCCCTCTCAGTATTCGATACTCGTCACTATTCTTATTCCCTTCAGCATGATCCCCGGTCCTATTCTTGCCACTCGCAGCTGTGAAAAGCATAAAAACTATTTTGGAGTCGGCGCGGTTTTCTGTGTTATTTCTCTTGTTCTTTCGCTTGCTCTTTTCTTCTTATACAGCGCAAATATAGTTACCGCTATCCTGCTTTCCGCAGTCTCTCTGCTCTTTTTGAGGGGGTTGCTCAATATGGTCTGCACATACGTCCCTCTCATACTCAAAAAAAGCTACGAAGCAGGCAAGCTGTCGATGATAAGCAATGCTCTGGCATCCTTTGGCGCAGGCATAGCTCCCTTCGTTACGGGGCTTATAATGGACAAAAGCGGAAGCGCAAACTGGAGAGGCTATTACATTTTCATCTTGGCATTTGTAGCCGCTTCTTCAATCGTTCTTTTCTTCGCTTCCCGCTATTTAAAGAAAACGCAAAATAAAGAGGCGGACATCGAAGAATAATAATATTATACTATACCTTCACTGCCGCAAGGCATCAAGCGGGTCTATACGTTTTTGGGCTGAGTCAAGATTTTCTGACTCAGCCCATTTTGACGGTTAATTATGAAGACAACTCAATCGGGATAATGCGCGCGGACACCGCCTATAAATTTCGGGCGTGTGCGTGCGGCAAGGAGAAGCGCTTCTCCTATATTTTTCACGGAAAGACGTACAGGAACGGCTACATCACGAAGGTGCATTCCTATAAGCGTGCCGCCTATATCCAGCCCCGCGTGCGCCTTGATATGCTCGACAGCGACAGGATTATTCATCTTTTTCCAGACCGATGTGGCAAAGGAGCCTCCCGCCTTTGGCTGAGGGAGAACGCATACAGCTTCATATCCGTATTTCTTCGCGCATTCCTCTTCTATTATGAGCGCACGGTTGAGATGCTCACAGCACTGCGCGGCAAGATATATTCCCTTTTCCTTGAATATGGGATATATAGTGTCAACTAATACCTGTGCTGTTTCATAGCTTGAGTCATGACCTATAGTACCCCCGACGATCTCAGAGGAGGAGCAACCGATAACGAAGATGTCCCCTTCTTTTATTTTACTTATTTCAATAAGCTCTTCAACAGCTTTTTTTGCGTCAAGCGCGAAATTGTTGTTCAAAACGACACCCCCGAAGATAATGAATAATGAATAGTGAATAATGAATAGTGAATAGTGAATAATTGTTGTTGAAAATCACAGTGTGATTTTCTTCCTTAATTGTTTATTAGCGAAGTGGCTTCACTGTTAATTATATCACAAAGCTTGGAGGTTTTCAAGGGCTTTTTTACAAATATGAGCGGATATCCGTGGCGAGCTGTTCTTCGAGGTTTATTAAGCGCTTGGTTATATCCTTTGAGACCTCGTCGGCAGCTTCATATTGGTTCAAATATTTGTTAAGCGACTTTACACCCATATTACAGCCGTCTGTCATAAGGTCGGCTATCGTTTTATCCGAGTCGTTGAAGGCGAGCTTCATATTTGTCTTCATCCATGACATTCCTTTCGCCATAGGATTAGGCTCTTTGCCCTCATCGTGATATTTGTGCAAAAGTCCGTCGAGCTGATTCTGAAGCTCTATATGCTCGTCCTTGCAGGCGTTGAGCCTCTGCTTCATTTTTTCGGAGCCAACGTAATCTATTACGTCATCAATTGAGGAAACTCCCATTTTAATTCCCGCGTCGCATTCGCGGAGCAGCTTTATTGTATCGCTTTCTATCATAAGAAATACTCCTTTTCTTTTTTATTAGTATTGCACGAAAATACTAAAATATTTAAAAAGCATAGGAATATTTATTTAACTGTTGAATTGCGGAATAAAATGTGGTATACTATAGCATATTTAAAATTCGGAAACAGCTTTTTAATTCCGAGTGAAAGGAGATAACAGATGGATAAGCTTTTAAAATTGCTTGAAGATGATGCGACTCTTACTCCCGAGCAGCTTGCGGTAATGCTCGAAAAGGAAGAGGGGGATGTCAAAAAAATGATACAGGTCTATGAAAAGAACGGTGTTATCGTAGGATACAAGACTCTCATAGACTGGGACAAGACAGACAGAGAATATGTAAGCGCGCTTATAGAGGTCAAAATGATGCCTCAGAGAGACAGAGGATTTGACCGAGTAGCCGAAAAAATATACAACTACCCCGAGGTGCAGAGCCTTTATCTTATGTCGGGCGGCTTTGACCTTGCGGTCATCATCGAGGGTAAAACTATGAAGGAAGTAGCATATTTTGTGGCACAGAAGTTAGCTACCTTGGAATTTGTCACAGCTACCGCTACCCATTTCGTTCTGCGTAAGTATAAGGACAAGGGCGTAATTTACGGCGCTGACGAAATAGACGAAAGAGGAATGCTTCTCAATGATTGATTATTCCTTGCTTTTATCTAAAACCGTTGTAAACACAAAGCCGTCGGGTATAAGAAAGTTTTTCGACCTGCTCGCCAATATGGACGATGTTGTGGCTCTTACGGTAGGTCAGCCTGACTTCGTCACGCCCTGGCATATAAGAGAGGCGGGAATAGAGAGTCTTGAAAAGGGCAAGACCTATTATACCTCTAACTCGGGTGTTCCCGAATTGCGACAGGAGATAGTTTCATATTTAAAGAGGCGCTTCGGGCTTGATTATAATTATAAAAAGGAAGTTATAGTGACGGTCGGTGGCTCCGAGGCGATAGACATCGCTATAAGAGCGGTCGTCGAATACGGACAGGGAGATGAGGTCATAATTCCCACGCCTTCCTTTGTCTGCTATGAGCCTCTTGTACGTCTGGCGGGCGGAAATCCCGTTATAATAGAAACAAAGAGAGAGGACAACTTCAAGCTGACGGCGGAGGCTCTCAAAAAAGCAATAACTCCGCACACAAAAATGCTTATTCTGCCCTACCCCAACAACCCGACAGGCGCAATAATGGAAGAGCATGAGCTTCTCCAAATTGCCGATGTTCTGCGGGGAACCGACATTGCCGTTCTCTCGGACGAGATATATGCGGAAATGACCTACGGCACCACCCATAAGTCCATAGCGGCTCTTCCCGATATGTGGGAGAGAACAATTCTCGTCAGCGGTCTTTCGAAGTCATACGCTATGACAGGCTGGAGAATAGGCTATCTCTGCGCGCCTGCACCCCTTGCCGAACAGATGCTGAAAATTCATCAGTACGCTATCATGTGCGCGCCGACAACCGCGCAGTTAGCGGCAGTTGAGGCGATGAAAAACGGAGACGGCGATATAGAAATGATGGTAACTGAATATAACAGGCGAAGAAATCATATCTATAACGGGCTTAACAGTATAGGTCTTGAATGCTTTGAGCCTCAGGGAGCTTTTTATATCTTTCCGAAGCTGTCGGATTACGGTCTTTCCAGTGAGGAATTCTGCGAGAGACTTCTGCATGAGCAGAGATGCGCTATAGTTCCGGGCAACGCTTTCGGTGAAAGCGGAGAGGGCTACGCCAGAATTTCTTACGCCTATTCCGTAAAGCATATAGACGAGGCTCTTGAAAGAATAGAAAGCTTCGTGAAGAAAATAAGGAAATAATAAAAAAAGGAGAAAAGAATGAGCGCAAATACTAAAAAAATGCTTTACACCTTTCTCCTTTTTAATTTTTCGCTTGCAGTTCTTGCAAGCACCTTCGTTTTCTTGGACAAAAGGGACTTCTTTGACCGCTTCATCATATGTCTGCCGTCACAGGTCTTGGGCTTTTACTGCCCCTTTTGCGGCTGTACACGCTCCTTTTATTCCTTGCTCCGAGGAGATATTCTTTCGGCTTTCAGATATAATCCCGTATTTCCGTTTTTTCTCGTTTATTTCATTATTAAGGAGCTTCAGGCACTCCGCGCGATACTGAAAAACGAGCCGAGCAGCTTTGATCTTAAGGGCTTGAAAACTTTTTTTATAATTCTTCTCGTATATTTTGTTATCAGAAACGCTCTGTTGATTTTCGGTGTCGATATTACGGGGGATCTTTTGAAATGACCGTTTTATACAGTTATCAGCCTTGCTATGTTTTTTGAGGGACTTTTTTGCAAAAAGTCCCTCAAGCTATTAAAAACTTAATTTTAGTTTTCCGAATCGCGTTCCTTTTCCTCTATGTCACAGCAAATGCCGTCTTTTATTTCTTCGCAAACACATTCGCATTCGTCCTTACAGGCGCATACGCAACCTTTTATTTTTGAACATATTTTTGCTAACTTTTCTTTACACATAAGGCAAAGCGTAAATATAGTGGCTCCGATTATTATAAAAGCGCCGATATGCATTCCCAAAAGACAGGTGCATGAGCATTTGCTCTTTGAATTTCTGCACATAAAAAGCTCCTTTCTTTTTTGTTTTTATTTTTTCACGCACGGCTTTTATTATTCATTTCGGATGATTGCAAAAATTGCCTTAAAATTTTATGAAACCTTTTATAAAGCATTAAATATTTCAAAATATGCATCAAACCGTTGCAAAATTCACTTAAATATGCTACAATATATTTGTGAGCAAAACACATTCGGATACCAAAGAGATAGGAAAAATTCAACGAAATGATAAAAAAATTTTTTGCGCTTTTACTGACATCTTTTTTTGCGTTTTCGCTTCTTGCCTGTGCTTATATACCCCCGTCTCCCATTCCCTCGGAGAGCGAAGCAGGACCCGAAACGCAAGAAAAAGAGACCTCGGCGCCAAGTGAAACAGGTGCAGATACACAAGCGCCCGACACTGCCGATGAAATTAAAAAAGGCGTTCATATAATGATAGATGCGGGACACGGCGAGATCGATCCCGGAGCGGTTGTGAAATATGACGGTGTTACATATAAAGAGAAGGATATCAACCTTTCGGTCGCTCTTTTTCTGCGCGACGAGCTTGCTTTGCGCGGATATACCCCAAGCCTCATACGTGAGAATGATGAATCTCTCCTTCACGGCAGAGACAATATAGAGGAGATAAAGGCGCGCCGCACGCTTGCAGTAGAAAAAGAAACCGACCTTTACATCTCGCTTCACTGTAATTCATTCGACGGAGCGGCAAGAGCATACGGACCTATAGTTTTCTACAGGGAAAAGGTGGACTATAAGGCAAAGGTCTTTGCGCAAACATTGAAGGACTCTGTTACCGAGGGAATGAAAGGATATCCCGACACGCGGGAATGCAGAATGACACGTGACGACGATTATGCGGTCTTAAAGACCGAGAGCATGCCTACGCTTCTTCTGGAAATGGGCTTTCTTACAGACGAAAGCGATGCAAGACAGCTTTTTGACGCAGAATGGCAGAGGACTCTCGCAAGAGCTATCGCCGACGGAATAGATACGCTATACGATAAAAAATACATAGATTGATTTAGGAGAAAAGCAATGAAGTGTAAAAAATGCGGAAGAGATTTTAAAATGAATGAGTGTGGAATAGAGTGTCCCTTCTGTTTTTCTGTTTATACTTTTACAAAGGAGGAGCTTGATAAGCTCTATTTTGGCGCGCTTGCCGCAGAAAAGAAAAAACGCTTTTCCGAAGCAGCTTCAAAATTCAGAATAACCGCCGACGAGGGAATGCCGCTCGGCGCGTATCACTACGGTGAATGTCTCGAATGGGGAAGGGGAGTTAAAGCATCTATTTCTTCCGCGCTCGAAATGTATTCAAAGGCTTCTCAAAAGGGAGTCTGCGACGCCTCCTACGCATATTACAGATGCGTGTCCGACAGGAAAATACAGGACCGTGATATTTGCAGTGAGGCGCTATACCGCTTGAGAATTGCGGCTGTACTCGGAAAGCCAGAGGCTATGACCGAGATAGCTATGCTTTATGAATCGGGCACACACTTCCCTGCATCCATAAAAACTGCTCTTTTCTGGTATAAAAGAGCAGACGAAAACGAAGAAGCTCTCGCCATGTCAGCGCTTGCCGAAATATATTTCTTCGGAAAGGGAGTCGAGAAAAACGACGCTTACGCAAAATATTATCTGCAAAGGGCAATGCACCGCGGCAGAAAGAATAAAAAATTAGCCTCCGCGCTTTCAAAAACAAAGGCAGAGACCCCCTCTTTTGTTGAGCTTTTGGATTATTCGAAGCTCATCTTTGAGCTTGCGCTTGATGCGGAGGAACGGAATGAGCTTGAGCTTGCTTTCAATTTATTCTTGATGTCGGCAGAACTTGGAAATGTGAAAGCCGAATATCGCACGGCTCTCTACTACTCTCAGGGAATGGGTACCGAGAGAAATGAGGAAACGGCTGTCAATTGGTATTCACGTGCGGCAGAAAAGGGCTATGCGGATGCAGTTATTGCTTTGGGAAACGCTTACCGCGAAGGCAAAGGCGTGCCTCAGAATGACAACAAATGTTTACAATATTACACCCAAGCTGCCGAGCTTGGAGATGCAAGAGCGTTATATATTTTAGCCGATTGCTATTTTAACGGAGAGGTTGCCGAGCAGGACATCCCCCGCGCAGTGCGTCTTTACCAGAAATCCGCTCTGAAGGCATATCCTGCGGCGGTAATAAAGATAAATAAGATTTTTGATAGGTTTGCGCAGATATTCAATGAAGCCTTGGAGGCGCAGAACGCGGGCGACTGCGAAAGAGCTGTATCGCTTTATGAGTCGGCGGCGGATATGGGTCACAGAGGCTCTGCCTGTAACTTGGGATACTGCTATCAGATGGGCATAGGCTGTAAAAAGGATATGCGTCGGGCGGTATATTACTATAAAGCCGCAGCCGAGGACGGAAGCGCTGCCGCGAAGTACAATTTAGGTATATGCTATATGCAGGGCGGCGGAGTCAATGTTGATTTCAAGCGCGCAAAAGCGCTTTTGACAGAATCGAAGGACGGCGGCTTTGTATCTCAGGCAGATGCCGTGCTTCGCCAGATGAAGCAGAGGAAATACGATAAATTCGCGCAAAGGCTTTATTCCGCATCCTGCGCGGTCTACAGACGCGGCGACATCGAGGAGGCTATACGCTTAAGAGTTGCGGCGGCAAAGTTAGGACACGCGAAGTCGGAATTTCTTATCGGCTGTCATTTCGAGTTTGAAGACGGTCTGCCCAAGGATATGGGATTGGCGAGAGAATGGTACGCTAAGGCGAAGTCCCATGGCTTTATAGATCCCGTAAACGAAATGAAGCAGGCTTACATACGTGAAAAGAGATTGATAGATATAGCAAACAAAGTGGACTGACCGCGAAAAATAATTTCGATCGGTTCGTCACCTTATAAAAAGATCACTCACTGTCATCTGAGGATAGTGAGTGATTTTTTCTGTTATTAAAAAGATAGATCTAATATTTTAAAACATAGGTAAGGGCAGATCTTCCGTGCGCCTCTGCCGAGACTGTAAACTCTACGAGACGTTTTTCCGCATTATAAACGAAGTCTGCGCTTTCATTTTCGCAGGTAAGAGAAAGCACCTTGTCTATATTGTGTATTCTGACCTTAAAGCTCGCAAGCGGAGCCTTATTCTCATAGTCACCCCTTCTTGTATCAAGCGTGAAGCGCATTTCTCCCGCCTTGTCACAGAGAGTCATAAGAGTGCTGCAATATTCGCCCGAGAGATACTTTTCGGTCAAGCCGTCGTCCTCTATCAAGGTAAATTCCGATGAGCCGCCTTTATAGAGGTCAACATAGTACTGTTCGGGAATTTTTTCTTCTATATAGCGCACAGGGTCCTGAGTTACTATGATAGCACCCGGGCGAACCATAAGCGCGCCGCCCTTGCCCTCGGGACAAATATATTCAAAGTCACCTGTATATAGATCCTCCGTAAAGTAATCCGTCCACTCTCCGTCGGGAAGCGAAAGCTTCATATCAAAAGCTCCTACAAGAAGCGAAGAACCGAGCATATACATATTTGTCGCGTTATCAAACTTTGCGGTGTCTTCAAATTCAAGCGGAAGCGGTCTTACCACCGGAACACCTGTCTTTGCCGCATGATGCGCAAAGCTGTAGATGTACGGGAAAAGCGAAGAACGGAGCTGACCGTATTCCCTTGTTTCTTTCAGTACCTTTTCACCGAGATACCACGGATGCATCCAGCTTCTCCATGCCAATATCTGAGTCCATGTGAGAAGGAAGCCGTAGTGTGTGGAGGCGAGATTGTCTATATCGCAGTCACAGGAGGCGTTAGTGTGGCCGCACATCGCATAGTTCAGAATAGAGGTCAGAGTTTTGGGACCTCCGCCCGTGTCGCCTGCCCAGGTACATACGTACTTCTGAACACCTGCGCCGCCGCCTGCCGAATATACCATAGCGCGATTGCCTTCGGTGGTTTCGGTATATCCGTTCTTCATCTGCTTCGCATAGATGACGGGATAAATGTTATGTACCTCTTCATCAAGATACTGTCCTGCCCAGAGCTTGTCGGGATGCTCAAGCACCTGCTTGGAGCCGTCAAGCTTGAAGGCAGACGCGCCGTTCTTGACGAACTTCTTAAGATGCTCGAACCAAGGCTCGCCGTTCACGGTTATTTTATCCTGAATTACGGGATAAGAGAAATGCTCGTCAACTATTTCCGCGCCGTCGTAATCAGCGTCCTCGAGAATCCGCTTTTGCTTTTCCTCCTCAAAGAGAAGGTCATAGTCACAGCAGAGCCAGAGACTGAGCTTCATACCGAATTTTGCCATATTGTACGTGAAAACCCAGCTTCCGTAATAATCTTTCTCTCTCCAATAGGGGAAGAAGAATTTTTCCGCGTTCCACTCCTTATTTGTGGTAAAATCGTAGTGCCTTGACATCCAGTTAGGCTCAAGACCTATAATGTCGCAAAGAATTCCTTCCTGACGGAAGCGCATGGTGTCCTCTAAAACATCTCTGCCGGTTTCAGCCTCGTTGCTTACAAATGTCATGCCGTAGCCGCTTTTCGGGAGAACTGTCGGCTTTCCGCTGACATCGGTATAAAGGTTGATTATTCCTTTCATTGTGGGAGAGAGGAATACAAAGAAATCGGGAGTTCCCTTTTTGACGTCGAAGGTGATAAAGCCCTTGCCCTCGCTGTCAAAGTCGCAGTTGATATTGAAGGTGGAGTTTACGAAAAATCCCCAGCCGCCGCTCGTTACGATAAAGGGAATAGGACCGTAGGCTATAACGTTCTTCACCCATATCTGAGCTTTACTTCCCCGTCTGTTGAGGCAGTCGCGGTTTACGTCTCCGAGACCGAAAATTCTTAAATCGTCCGAAATGGCGATAGAAAGAGTATAGCCCTCTTTTCTTTCCTCGATATCAACTGTAAGGCTTTCTTTATCGAACTTAAAAACTGCCGAATTGCCGTTTACTTCTCCGCTTGTTTCGCTGTATAAAGGCGCGGTAGGAGCGTTTTCGGGAGCTTGCAAAATACGGTACTTCGTATAAAGCGACTCTTTTTCATCACGGCAGACAGAGCCGCGCAGACGGAAAATTCCGTCATTGAATTTTTCTATCTGATACATAGCTTTTCCTTCCCTCTGAATGTTTTTATCATAACCTGAAAATTGAAGCCTGCCCGAAAAAGCAGAGCTTCCATAAATCATTATATAATAATTAAATATATTAGTCAAGTCAAATGTTCGTTTTTTAATACTCAAAAGTTCCTGTTTTTCGCTCAAAAATTCCTGTTTTTCGAAACGTCGGGAAGTAAGCTTTTATACTGTAATATTATACAGATGTTTTTGCGAGAAGCATTTGCGGCAAATTGCAGCTTATCAACTCTGTCTGAAAGTGAGCATTTATTTAATACACTTCTTTTTGAGTCTTTCGAGAAGCAAATGCATATATCCGCTCACAAAATAGGCAGGAAAGCACAAGAGGAACCAGAGAAAAGTATACGGTGCGCATATCTGCCCGAAAAGATTGAATTTATGACTCGAATAATCCCATACGTCAAGTCCAAGAGCTAAATTAAGCACCGCGCCGAACAAAAGCTCCCAGGCGGTTATCATCAAGGCGCCGAGCCCCGCCTTTAAAAAGATATTACAGTCCTCAAACGACATATTGATAAAGTGCAAGGAAAGCATACAGATACCTCCAAGCAATACCATAGATAAATGAGTATACCCCCTCCACATAAGCTCTATTACGGGATACACCGCCGCCCCTATAAAAAAAGCGGCGAAAAACTCTGCAAAATTACCTTGGCGCAAAGAAAAAAACATCAAAAATCCCCCAAATTATCATATAAAACGAGTATCTGCCCGTTTTATATAAAATATTCAGAAAAAGAACGTATTTTTGAAGTGAAGTCCTCGGTGACCTTGCCGCAAAGCGCAAGAGAAGAACGAAAACTTTTCGCTTGCCTCTCACTTGACTTTACTACTCCTCTGTGCTACAATGAAAAAGGAAATTACTTCCCTATCATGAAGATTGGAGAAATACAATGGAACACTTTTATACCCCTAATATGACAGAGTGTATGGGAAAAACGGATAGCGAATCGATCAACAATGCACTTCAATTCGCCGCCGAGCGCGGTGTTGGCAAGGTCGTGATACCGAAAATCAACGAAAGAACGGGGCTTCCGCTTTGGGAGATCGATCAAGCGATCCTCCTGCCGAGTAACATTCAGGTCGTGCTTGACAACTGTCTTCTCCGACAGGCCGAGGGGTGTATGGATAACGTCTTTCGCAATGCGAATATGTATAGTGACGGCTCAGCAACCCGTGCGGGAGAGCAACAAAACATCTGCATCACGGGCGTTGGCTGTGCACTTATCGACGGCGGCGTCCACAACGGCTTGACCGAGCGGACCTCGCAAAAGGACGGACGGCCTCACATTAGCTGCAATAACGCTATCCTCCTTCATAACGTAGACGGCTTTTCCATTGAAAATATTACCATCCGCAATCCGAGATGGTGGGCGATCAATCTCATTTTTGCCACAAACGGAAGGGTAAAGGATATCACAATCGATGCGAAGGATGATGTACCCAATCAGGACGGGATCGATCTCCGTACGGGATGCCATAACATTACGGTTGAAAACGTTTACGGACAGGCGGGAGATGACCTTGTGGCGCTCTCGGGCTTTTCAGGCGAGGCGCGCCGCGGTCTTGCGGTGGAGGGCAAATCGCCCGATATCTTCAACGTCACCGTTCGTAACGTTGTCGGCACCTCGGTTACCAAGGCAGTGGTGGCACTTCGCAATCACGACGGGATCAAACTGCACGACATCACAGTAGACGGAGTGACCGACACCTCAGGAGACGAGCGAGGCAATCATCCTTATGCCGTGCTCAGAATCGGACAAAAGACCTATTCGTACATCCGTCCCTCAGTTCTCGGGGAGACCTCACGTATTTTTGTGAAGAACGTCCACGCTTCTCACGGTGATGCCGTGATGCTCGGAGTCACGCTTTCGGAGTCTCGCTTTGAGGGTATCTTTTGCGGCAAGGAGGCGCGCACCGCCTTCACGACGCGAAGCGATTGGAGCCGCGCATTACCAGGTGTCCGTATGCGCAACGTCACAGTGGACGGCATCTATTGTGACCCCGAGGCCTCGGCAGAGCTGCCGCTGATCGAGCTTCTGCGCGGCGAGGAGTGCGACGGAGCGGAGGGAGTCACCTTCCGCAATGTTCTCCTGCCCGAAGGCAAACCACTCATTTACTCGGAATACGAAGGCGGCTATACCGTGGAATAAAACAAAAAGCTTCCAAAATGAAGTTAACTAAACGGACTTTACTTCATTTTGGATGCTTTTTTGCTTTCATTTTGGATGCTTTTTTTGCTTTCCGCTTGATTTTTCCTTTCTTTGATGATATAATTATTTTGTCATAAAAAATATTTAAACAAAAGGAGATCTTTTATGAAATTAGGCGTACTTACAAACCTTTTTATGGACATTTCTCTTAACGATGCGCTCGCTAAGGCGAAGGCTCTCGGAATCGAGACTATAGAAATGGGATGCGGCGGCTACAACAGTAAGAACCACTGCGACCCCGCAAAGCTTCTCTCCGACGAAAAGGCTCTCGAAGAATTCAAGGCGACCTTTAAAGCTCATGACATCGATATTTGTGCGCTTTCCGTACACGGAAACCCCATTCATCCCGACAAGGCTATAGCAAAGGCCTTCCACGATGATTTTGTAAACGCGGTCCTCTTGGCAGAAAAGCTCGGAGTTGACACGGTAATTACCTTCTCGGGATGTCCCGGAGGCTCTCCCGAGGATAAAACACCTAACTGGGCAACCTGTGCTTGGCCCCCGGACTTCCTCGATGTCCTTGACTATCAGTGGAACAAGGTGCTTATCCCTTACTGGAAGGAAACAGGCGCTTTTGCGAAGGCACACGGTGTAACAAAGATAGCCTTTGAGCTTCACCCCGGCTTCTGCGTTTACAATCCCGAGACGCTTCTCCGTCTGCGCAATGCGGTAGGCGACGTTATAGGCGCAAACTTCGACCCCTCTCACCTCATCTGG
>SVQV01000052.1 GCA_015065175.1 Oscillospiraceae bacterium
TTTTTCGACATTCGGGAGAGCCGAAAAAGTCAGTGTTTTCAAGGGTTTTCGGCTCTTCTCGAAAATTCTACGCCGAGCGTGGTGATTGAGTCCCGAACCAAGCGCACTACCAAGCTGTGCCACACCCGGATTTTTCTTCGAATTACGAAGAAATCACTTAACTATTTAAGTATATCACAGATTTTCCGCTTTGTCAAGCGTGATTTTCATTTTTGTGTATTTTTTGCTTTTTATTCAAACCTATTCCCTGCCCGTCCTCGCTTATGCCTTTTACCTTCCTTCAAATTTTGATTTGTCGGTCTTTTTCTTGAGGGACTTTTTTGCAAAAAAGTCCCTCAAACTCTTCAAAAAACCTTAAAGAAATATTTTTTATTTAACCGTCGGGCATTCTGCCGAAACCCTTCGCTTCACGTACTGGATGAGCTACAACTCTATAACAAATACTCAATCGCTTCCTCAAGAATCAATTCATAAAAAATTTTTTTGTAGTAGCTTTCTTTTGCTTACTTTTCTTTCTGCGAAGGCTTTGTGCCCCTTGTGGGTAAAAAGTAAGTCACCGATAAATTGCAATTGTTTAACGATATGATTGTCTTTGTTACTTCAAGCTGTGACGAAGTCACATCATAACTATGCGTAGCATATCATAACTCATAACTTGCCCGAAGGGCAATCATAACTGAGTCTGTTGCAGTGCAACAGACTCATATTTTGCAATTTACTTGCGATCGGGGGTGGATCTATCTTCGGGCTCTGAGTCCTTAGTGTCTCGGTGGTTGAGCGCTTCGGTGTGCGCTCGGTAAAAAATCGAAAGGACGAGGAATATAAGCGCAAAAATTATAAATGTCACTGTAATCGGGTTCTTTAAAAGGCGCATAAAGAAATCCGCAATGTCAAGAATGAGGCTCTTTGATACCGCATTGTTGGCAATAAGCTCAACGCTTCCCAAGCTTTTTTCGCCATAGAGGACCTCCACGCTTCCAAGAACCTCTCCTTGCATAAGCGGCGCTTCAAGCTCGCTCTTCAAAAGAGATACTTCATATTTAAGGTCGCTGTCAAAATCAATATTTTTCGGAAGAAAGGCAAAAAGCTCCTTCTGCGGCACGAGCGTCACGTAATCTGCCTGACGAGACATTTTTACAGGCAATTCCGCAAAAATTCTGTGATTTTCAAGCACACATTTAAGCTCAAAGCTCTCAAGCGCATATTCAAGAAGTGCGGAGGAAAGAGTAAAGGCATTTCTCGGTCTGCCCTCGCTGTCACGCAAGGCGCTCTGACTGTCTGCGCCCATAATGATGCAGATATAGGAAAGGTTACCGCCTGTTTTTCCTGTGATAAGGCAGGTGTCTGTGCGTGAGGACGCTCCGTACAGAAGTCCGCTCACGCTTTTATCATAGTAGCTGTTATTGTAATAAGTGGAAGAAACAGGATTTCTGTTGAACAGAGTCACCTTGTCTGCGCCGACTGTAATTTCTGAGTTAAATACAGAAGCTATTCTGACAAGCTCGGCTTTTTTATAAAACTCACAGGCAAGACGGGAAACGTCCTTCGCCGTGGTTTTGGCTTCCGTGACATTAGAGCCTGTCACGTTCTTGTAAACTGTTGTTGTCATTTCAAGCTCTGCGGCGTACTTGTTCATTTCGGAGACAAAGTCGTCGGTGCTTTTAGAGCAAAGAAGCGCAAGCGACTGCGCCGCATCCTCCGAGCCGCTTATAAGCAAAAGCTCAAAAAGGTCCTTTATTTCTATATATGTTCCTCGGTAGTCCTCAAGGCTTTTCCATTCATTTATATAGAAGGACTGATATCTCGAATATCCCGCCGTCATTTCGGGCGTTATGAGAACACGCTCGGAAAGTCTGCCTTCAAGCATTCTGTAAGCGGTGAGCGCGGTCATCAGCTTAGCTGTAGCTGACGGCTGTAGCTCTATATGCGGCATATATTCATATGCGCAGCCCTCGGTCTCAATGTTTACGACATATACCGAGCTTGCCTCTAAAATATCGCTCGGCGCCTCTGTTGCCGAGGCGGGAAGGGCAAATATGTAAACTAAAATAGTCAAAAAGATAAAAAACGAGAAGGAACGGTGCTTAATTTTCATGCCTTCCTCCTCGTTTTCATTTATTTGTTAAAGATTTTTTTGAAGAAGCTGGTCTTCTTCGAGTTGTTGCTTTCGTTGCAGGATTTTGCAAATTCGGTGAGCAATTCCTTCTGCTTGGCGTTAAGATTTTTCGGCACCTCGACATTTACCACAAATACAAGGTCGCCCTTTCTCTTTGTGTTGATGTCGGCAATACCCTTTCCGCTCATAACGAAGGATGAGCCTGTCTGTGTTCCCTCGGGGATAGTGTATTTCTTGTTACCCTCAAGAGTGGGAACATCTATCTCCGCGCCCAAAGCGGCTTCTGTGAAGGCAATCGGAATTTCACAGTAGATATTATTGCCCTCACGCTCGAAGAACGCATGTCTGCGAACACGTACCTCTATAATGAGGTCACCGTTAGGACCGCCGTTTCTTCCGCAGTCGCCCTCGTTTCTGAGCGCTATGCGCTGTCCGTTGTCAATTCCCGCGGGAATGCTGACCTCGAGCTTCTTTTTGATTTTTATATAGCCTCTGCTGTTACAGTTCTTACAGGGGGTCTTGATGATCTTACCCGTTCCGCGACAGGAAGAACAGGGGCGGGAGGTCTGGAACATACCGAAGGCAGTGTTCTGACGGACGGACACCTGACCTGTTCCGTGACATTCGTTACATGTCTCGGGGGAAGTACCCTTAGCCGCTCCGCTTCCGTTACAGTCGGGGCATTTTTCTATGTGATTGAAGGAAACCTCTTTTTTACAGCCGAACGCGGCTTCTTCGAAGGTTATGTCAATTCTTGTAAATACATCCTCGCCCGCAACGGCACGGCTTCTGCCCGAATTTCCTCCGCCAAAGCCTCCGCCGAAGCCTCCTCCTCCAAAGAAGGAGGAGAAGATGTCGCTGAAGTCGAAGCCGCCGAAGCCTGTTCCGCCCGACGCGGGATCAAACGCCGCATGTCCGAACTGGTCATACTTGCTCTTCTTGTCGGGATCGGAGAGGACTCCGTACGCTTCGTTTACCTCTTTGAATTTCTGCTCGGCTTCCGCATCTCCCGGGTTCATATCGGGATGATATTTTTTCGCAAGTGTGCGGTAGGCTTTCTTCAGGTCCGCTTCTGTTGCGTCCTTTCCTACCCCAAGCACCTCATAATAATCTCGCTTTTCAGCCATGATATCTCCTAATGACTAAAAGTATTAGCCGTTTGTCTTATCCTCATAATCTGCGTTGTAGTAGGTGCCGTCGTCAGCAGTTCCCTGTCCCTGCGCATTGGGGTCGCCCTGTGCGGCGCCGCTTGCCTTGTAGAGCTGCTCGGAGAGAGCGTAGAATGCCTTTTCAAGAGCTTCTGTGTCAGCCTTTATAGCCTCTGTATCGTTGCCCTTAACTGTCTCCTTCAATTTGTCGATAGCGCTCTGTACGTTTGCCTTGTCGCCGTCGCTTACCTTGTCGCCCATTTCTGTAAGAGCCTTTTCGCTCTGGAAGATGAGAGTCTCGGCATGGTTCTTTGTTTCAACGGCTTCCTTCTGTTTTTTGTCCTCTTCCGCAAACTTTTCAGCATCCTTGACTGCGCGGTCGATATCCTCCTGGCTCATATTTGTAGAGGATGTTATAGTGATGTGTTGCTCCTTGCCTGTACCCTTGTCGGTAGCAGTAACGTTAACGATACCGTTAGCATCGATATCGAAGGTAACCTCGATCTGAGGAACACCTCTGGGAGCCGCGGGGATACCGTCAAGAACGAATCTTCCGAGTGTGGTATTGCCTGCCGCCATATCACGCTCACCCTGAAGCACGTGAATTTCAACAGAGGTCTGACCGTCTGCCGCTGTAGAATAGATCTGGCTCTTCTTTACGGGAATGGTTGTGTTTCTGTCGATGATGCGGTTGAATACGCCACCGAGTGTCTCGATACCCAAGGAAAGAGGAGTAACGTCAAGCAAGAGAAGATCCTTTACATCTCCGCCGAGAACGCCACCCTGAATAGCCGCGCCGAGTGCAACGCATTCATCGGGGTTGATGCCCTTGAATGGCTCTTTTCCTATAAATGACTTAACAGCCTCCTGTACAGCGGGGATTCTTGTAGAACCGCCGACGAGAAGGATCTTGTTTATGTCGGATGCGCTGAGGCCTGCATCTGCTAAAACCTGCTTTGTAGGCTTCATTGTAGCTTCAACCAGGTCATGAGTAAGCTCATCGAACTTAGCGCGTGTAAGAGTTGCCTCGAAGTGCTTAGGACCTGTAGCGTCTGCTGTGATGAAGGGAAGGCTTATCTGAGTTGTGGTCATTCCGGAAAGCTCTATCTTTGCTTTCTCTGCCGCTTCCTTCAAGCGCTGGAGCGCCATCTTATCCTGACGGAGATCGATATTGTTTTCCGCCTTGAAGCTCTCAGCCATCCAGTTGATTATTCTTTCGTCAAAGTCGTCGCCGCCGAGACGGTTGTTACCTGCTGTAGCAAGAACCTCGAAAACGCCGTCCGAGATCTCAAGCAAGGATACGTCGAATGTACCGCCGCCGAGGTCGAATATCATTATTTTCTGCTCAGCTTCCTTATCCATGCCGTATGCAAGAGCTGCGGCTGTAGGCTCGTTTATAATACGGAGAACCTCAAGTCCCGCTATCTTACCCGCGTCCTTTGTCGCCTGACGCTGAGCATCCGAGAAGTATGCGGGTACGGTGATGACCGCCTGTGTTACGGGCGAGCCGAGATAAGCCTCAGCATCTGCCTTAAGCTTCTGAAGCACCATTGCCGATATCTCCTGGGGAGAATAGCTCTTGCCATCAATGCTTACCTTGAAGTCCGAGCCCATATGACGCTTGATACTGCTTACTGTACGGTCGGGGTTTGTAACAGCCTGACGCTTTGCAACCTGACCCACCATTCTTTCGTTTGTCTTGGAAAATGCTACAACAGAAGGTGTTGTGCGCGCTCCTTCGGGGTTGGGGATAACGATAGGCTCGCCGCCCTCGAATACCGCAACGCAAGAGTTAGTTGTTCCCAAGTCTATACCAATAATTTTTCCCATAATAAAATTCCTCCAAATTTGTATGTTTGTTAATTTGTTTGTAAAGTTTAGTTTGCAACTTTTACCATTGCATAGCGTATTATTTTATCCTGCAAACGGTATCCCGTCTGAAAGACCTCGGCAATTACGCTCTCGCCGAGTGTTTCGTCCTCTACGTGAAGGACGGCATTGTGGATATTGGGGTCGAAAACATCTCCCACCGCGCCGAATCTCTCTATTTTCAGCTTTGAAAGCATTGAATCAATACTCTTTGCCGTAATAGCGAGACCCTCCGCCACCTTCTGCGCATCCTCATATATAGCGGCGCGCTCAAGGTTATCGAATATAGGAAGTATTTCGTTTACCGTATCGGATACGGCGTCGGAATAGATTCCGTCCTTTTCCTTCTGACTGCGCTTTCTGAAGTTGTCATACTCGGCGGCTAATCGAAGGTATTTGTCCTTTGCCTCGGCAGCTTCCTCGGTTGCTTTTTTCGCTTCCTCGGTTTTCGCTTCAAGCTCGGCTTTGAGGGCGCTTATTTCCTTTTTGCTTCCTTTTTCGGATGTCTTTTTCTCCTCGGTCGGCTTTTCGGCAGTCTCTGCCGAAGAGTCAATATTTTCTTCGATTATTTCATCTTTTTCTGTCATAAGAATAACCTCTCTATTTGTTGTGTTCTTCTAATTTATCCGAGCCGTCGTTCAAGAGGCAGTCAATGCCGCTTGCTAAGCTGTCTATCGTTGAAATTACCTTCGAATAATTCATTCTTCTCGGTCCTATTACGCCGATAGCGCCTATTACCTTGTCTCCGCGCTTAATGCTCTTGAAGACTAAGGTGGAATTGCTCATAACGCGGACACTGTTTTCACTTCCTATAAATACGTTTATTCCGTCGGTGTCCGAGCCTTCAAGAGGAATGAGATTCTGTGACTGTTCCTTATCCTCTATCATTCCGAGCAGACCTCGAAGCTGCTCTAAGTCCGTGTATTCGGGGTACTGAAGCAGATGATTTACGCCTTCGACGCGCATATCTCCGCCGTCAAGCTCCTTCATCGTCTCGTGGATAGCCTTTATTATCGGGGTGACGATAGCAGACGATTCTCCCATTTCCTCTTCTATTTTCATAATTTCCGTAAAGAGAATGTCGTCCGCGCCGATATTCACAAGCGAACGGTTCAGAAGAAAGGAGAGCTTTTCAAGAGCTTCCTTTGTAATATTAAACGCAAGGTGAATCGACTTTGTCTTTATCGACTGATTATCAAGCAGCATAACCAGGATAAAATTTCTGCTGTCAAGATATACACACTCAAACTTCGAGACCTTAACCGTAGCCGATTTTGATTTTAACGCAAAGCCTGTGTAGTTTGTGACCGAAGCCGCTATTCTCGACGCCTCTGTCAAGAGGTGGTCAAGCTCACCGAGCTTGTTTTTTAAAGCAAGGTTGAGCTGTTCTATCTCAGCGGCTGTGGATGTGTAATCCTGCAAAAGTGAATTTACATAATAACGGTAGCCAAGCTCGGACGGCACTCTTCCCGCGGAGGTATGAGGCTGTTCAAGATAGCCTAAGGCTTCAAGCTCTGCCATTTCGTTTCTTATGGTAGCAGACGAGCAGGACAACTGCTTATCCGCGGAAAGATATTTTGAACCGACAGGCTCTCCGTAGGCTATATGCGCGTCAATGATCGCTTTTAAGATCAGCTTTTTTCTTGCGCTGAGTCCGTCGTTATTCATTTAATCTCACCTTCATTCTCACCAAACTTAGCACTCTAACGGCTCAAGTGCTAACTGCAAGTATAAAATACCACTTTTTAAGCCAAAAGTCAATAGCAAAAGGGCTTTTTATTGTGAACTATTTGTTAATTTGCAAAGAAAGTGATAAAAATATACGCAAAAGGCTGAAAAAAGAGAAAAAAGGTTACAAAATATAGGAATTTTTCCCTTGACATCAAGCCTACAATATTATATAATATAAATTGTACGAGTGTTGGATATTTTCACTTGTACAGGATAATAAATTTGGTTGTTCGCTCGAACACAATTAAATATTTTATCTATGTTAGCATATTAAACTTTGAGAAACACGTTACAAGGAGGTGTTTAAATGAATGAAATTCTATACGCGGTCATCGGTATAGCAGTCGGTCTGATTATAGGCGCTCTTGTCGGAATCGCATACCGTAAAAAGATAGCCGAGGCGAAGATTGGCTCTGCCGAGGAGCAGGCGAAGAAGATACTCGAGGACTCTATCCGTAATGCGGAAGCGAGAAAGAAGGAAATTCTTGTTGAGGCAAAGGACAAGGCCATTGAGATACGCGACGAGACCGAGCAGGATTTGAAGGAAAGACGCAAGGAAATAGCCAAGCAGGAAAGACGCCTTGCGCAAAAGGAAGAAACTCTCGACAGCAAAACAGACGCTATAGAGAAAAAAGAGCTTCAGCTCACCGAAAAGCAGCAGCAGGCAGAGGCCTTAAAGCAGAAGATACAGGAAGTCTATGACGCGCAGCTTAAGGTTTTGGAAAAGGTTTCGGGAATTACCGCCGAGGAAGCAAAGGCGGAGCTTCTTAAGAAGACCGAAAGCGAGATCGAGCATGAAACAGCGCTCAAGATCGCTGAATACGAAGCGCGCTTCAAGGATGAAGCGAACGAAAAGGCAAGAGATCTCTTGTCACTTGCCATTCAGAGATGCGCCGCAGATCACGTAAGTGAGGTCGCTATTTCTGTTGTCAGCCTTCCCAACGAAGAAATGAAGGGAAGAATTATCGGACGTGAGGGTAGAAATATCCGAACGATAGAAACACTTACGGGTGTTGAGCTTATAATAGACGATACCCCCGAGGTAATTACCATTTCGGGCTTTGACCCTGTTCGCCGTGAGGTTGCGAGACTTGCTCTTGAAAAGCTCATTGCAGACGGCCGTATCCATCCCGCAAGAATTGAGGAAATGGTGGAAAAGGCTCAGAAGGAAGTTGAAAATACCATTAAGCAGGCAGGAGAAAAGGCTATATTCGAAACAGGCGTTCACGGTCTCAATCCCGAGCTTGTTCGATTGCTCGGCCGCTTGAAGTTCCGTACCAGCTTCGGTCAGAACGCTTTGCGCCACTCTATCGAGGTTGCGCTCCTTTCGGGCAATATGGCTGATGAAATGGGAGTTGACAGCACGCTTGCCAAGCGCGCGGGACTTCTCCACGATATCGGTAAGGCGCTTACACAGGAGGCTGAGGGTTCACACATTCAGCTCGGTGTCGATGTTGCCAAGAAGTACAAGGAGAGCCAGGATGTTATTCACGCAATCGAGGCTCACCACAACGATGTTGACCCCAAGACGACTGTGGCGTTTATAGTTCAGGCAGCAGACGCTATCTCAGCGGCAAGACCCGGCGCTCGCCGTGAGGATGTCGAAAACTATATAAAGAGACTCCAGAAGCTTGAGGAAATCGCGGGCGAGTTCGAGGGTGTAGAAAAGACCTTCGCAATTCAGGCAGGACGAGAAGTTCGAGTAATGGTCAAGCCTGAAATGATAAACGATGACCGCATGAAGATACTCGCGAGAGAAATAGCGCAGAAGATCGAGGGAGACCTCGACTATCCCGGACAGATCAAGGTAAATGTAATAAGGGAAAGCCGCACTATCGATTACGCAAAATAATCTTTACATAAGCATTTCGCTAAACGAAATAAACCTCTTGCGCAAAGCGCAAACAGCACTTTGCAGCAGCAAAATATCACATTTCGCCGAGGGCGGAATATATCACTGCAATGCTGTCAACTTGAAAGTTGACAGCATTGTTATGTTGGGAAGGAAAACACATGAGAATACTTGCCTTGGGAGACGTGACAGATCCTCGCTCTGTAGATTATCTGAAGAATAATCTTTGGAGCTTCCGAGAGAAAAACAGAATAGATTTTACGATAGTAAACGGAGAAAACGCGGGATTCATTTTCGGAGTCTCTCCCGAGCAGGCGTTTGATTTATTTTCCGCAGGCGCCGATGTTATTACAGGCGGCAACCATACGATGCAGAACAAATTTATTCATGCCGCGCTTATAAGCACGGATAAAATATTGCGCCCCATAAATTATCCGTCGGAGGCTCCCGGAATGGGATACACTATACAGAACTGTAACGGATATAATATAATGATAATAAACGCGCTCGGTTGCATAAATATGGAGCCTCAGCTCGATAACCCTATCCCCTTTATTGAAAGAGCGCTTGAACGGGAAAAAGGAAAGTACGATTTCTCCGTTTTGGACTTCCACGCGGAAGCAACGGGAGAAAAAGGTATAGTCGGAAGATATTTTGACGGTAAAATAAATATTATCTTCGGAACACATACGCATGTTCCCACCGCCGATGCGAGAATTTTTGAGAAAAAGACCGCTTTTGTAAGCGATATCGGAATGTGCGGAGCGAAGGACAGCATTTTGGGAATAAACGCGCAGAGCGTTATAAGCAAGTATGTCACGCATATGCCCACAAAGTATATTCAGGCAGAGGGCGACATCGAGGCTCAGGGCGTTGTTTTTGAGCTGAATGAAAATTCAGGCTGTGTAACTTCAATTAAACCTATTAAATTTTGACAACTAACGTTTACTTATTTTTTGATTGAACGAGGAATATATGAAAAAAGGAGACAAAGACTATATACTTGTAAAATCTGTTCTTTTGGCGGGAATGATAATAACCGCATGCGGTGGCGAGACCTACAGAGCAGAGGACACAATGGGAAGAATGCTTGTAGCGGGCGGCGCTACAGAACCCGAAATAAATGTATTTTCCACATCTCTCTCTGTTTCCTTTGTGGACACGAGCGGAGAGGTTTTCAGCATTTCAAAGAGAATAAAGGAGCGAGGAATCGACCTCGGTAAAATTACCGTTGTAAATGACATATCCCGCCGCTTCTGCTCGGGCGCTATTACTGTAGAGGAAGCCTATGAATTGCTTTTGGCGGCAGAAAAGAAAAAGAGCGAATACCCGACGCTTCTCGTTATGGCGTGTCAGGTACTTACTCCTATTGCATTCACCATACTGCTCGGCGGAAAGATGAGCGACTGTGTCGTGTCGGGACTGAACGGTATTATAATCGCGCTGATAACCGCCTTCCAGAAGAAAATGATGCTTCACCCCGCAATGTTTAACTTCCTTATCGGCTTATGCGTTGCGCTTTTCAGCTATTCACTCAACTCTTTGCCCTTTGTTACGGTGGACTTTTTCGTACTGCTCCCCGGCTCTATTATGGCGCTTTTGCCGGGTGTTACGCTGACTAACGGAGTCCATGACCTCTTGAATGCCGATTTCATGTCAGGAGGCGCGCGTCTTACCGAGGCGGTCGTTACCGCTACTACGCTTGCCGTCGGTGTCGGCTTCGGGCTTGCCATTGCCGCAAGGATATTCGGAGGTACGCTATGAGGGAAATGATAATTCAGGTAATAGGCGCATTTGTCGCCGCATCAGTGCTTCCGATAATATTCGGAATTCCGAAAAGGCATATTATAGCCGACGGAATAGTCGGCGCGCTCGGCTGGCTCTGCTATTTGCTTGTTTCGCAAAAAATGACTGTAGTTATGGCGACCCTTTTTGCGTCAATGCTGGTTGCCCTGCTTTCAAACATTCTTGCCAGAGTTCTGAAAGCTCCAGTCACGGTATTTCTTATCCCGGGTATTCTCTCAATGGTGCCCGGAACGAGCATATACCGGGTTATATATTATATGATACAAAACGATTCTGACAGTACAAGGTATTATCTTATGGAAACTTTGCAGATAGCGGGAATGATAGTTTTTGCCATATTGATAGTAGAGACGGTTTTCAGAGTAATATCCAACATCGCCGCCGTAAGGCTCAAAAAAGATTATTTTTCCTGAAGTAAACAAATATATACATAAGCAACCGCGAAAAGGAGAAAAATATGAGAATAGTAATAAAGATAGGTACATCTACTCTGACGCACAGTACAGGCTGTCAGAATATCAAGTCCACCGAAATGCTGTGTAAGATACTGAGCGACCTCAAAAATATGGGCAACGAGATAATCATGGTAAGCTCGGGCGCTATCGGTATGGGTACGGGCAAATTAGGACTGAAAGCAAAGCCTACCGACATCCGAACAAAGCAGGCGGCTGCCGCCGTCGGTCAGTGTGAGCTTATGTACACATATGACAAAATGTTCTCCGAATACAATCATACTATAGCTCAGATACTTATTACAAATGACGACTTCTCGCACGAGGACAGACACAAGAACTTTGAAAACACGCTTGAAAGACTTCTTGAATTCGGAGCTATCCCGATAATAAACGAAAACGACACGATAGCGACAGACGAAATAAAGGTTGGCGACAACGATACCCTTTCGGCATATGTTGCCAAGAGTGTAAAGGCTGACCTTCTTATAATCATGTCTGACATCGACGGACTCTACACTGCCGACCCGAGAAGCGACAAAAGCGCTACTCTTATCGAGCACGTGGAAGAGCTGACTCCTGAGATACTCGCGCTTGGCGGCGGAGCAGGCTCCGCTCTGGGTACGGGCGGAATGAAGACCAAGCTGGATGCGGCTGTCATCTGTATGGACTGCGGCTGTGATATGATAATCATGAACGGCAAAAGTCCCGAAAAATTATATGATATAATCGACGGAAATAGCGTCGGTACTAAATTCAAGGCGGTAAAAAAATGATATACGAAATGCTGAAAAACGCTAAAAAAGCGGTCTCGGTCGCGACAAACTTAAAGGACAGCGACAAAAACAGGGCGCTTAACGCTATGGCAAAGGCTCTCGTCGAGGACACCTCTGCTATTTTAGCGGCAAACAATGAGGATATAGAAGCGGCGACACATCTCGGTGACGTAATGAAGGACCGGCTCCGTCTTACCGAGGAAAGAATTTCGTCGATTGCCGATGCTATCCGCAAGGTAGCCTCTCTCCCCGACCCTAACGGAAGGATCCTCGACTGCCATTCTCACGCAAACGGACTGCAAATTTCAAAGGTATCTGTTCCCTTCGGTGTGGTTGCGGTTATTTTTGAGAGCCGTCCCAACGTTTCGGCTGACACGGCGGCGCTCGCGTTAAAGAGCGGAAACGTCTGCGTTTTAAGATGCGGAAAGGAAAGCTATAATTCCTGCCGCGCTATTGTTTCAAGCCTCAAAAAAGGTCTCCGCTCCTGCAATCTTGACGAAAATCTTATAAATTTGGTGGAGGACCGTTCAAGAGAAAGCGCAAACATTCTTATGACCGCAAACGAATATGTAGACCTGCTCATTCCGAGAGGCGGCGCGGGACTTATCCGCGCATGTGTTGAAAATGCGACTGTTCCCTGCATTGAAACGGGAACGGGTATCTGTCACATCTATGTTGACGAGTATGCGGATATCGAAAAGGCTTTGAATATTATTGAAAACGCTAAAACGAGCCGCCCCTCTGTCTGCAATGCGGAGGAGGTATGTCTCGTGAATAAAAAAATAGCCGCCAAATTCCTGCCGAAGCTCAAGGAACGCTTGGTAGACTCCAGAGCAAGAGAAGGTAAAATTCCCGTAGAGCTTCGCCTCTGCGAAAGGTCTCTCGAAATAATAGACGGAACGAAGGCGTCAGACGCTGACTTCTCTACCGAATTTTTGGATTACATTCTCGCAGTCAAGATAGTTGACAACGTAAATGAGGCTATTTCGCATATCGCTCTCCACTCTACCCACCACAGTGACGCTATTATAACCGAGCTTCAGATAAATGCCGATAAATTCATAAAGAATGTTGACAGCGCGGCGGTCTATGTGAACGCTTCGACACGCTTCACCGACGGCGGCGAATTGGGTCTCGGCGCGGAGATCGGTATTTCGACCCAGAAGCTCCACGCGAGAGGTCCTATGGGTATAAACGAGCTGAACACCTACAAATATATAATACGCGGAAACGGTCAGACCCGATAAATTCGGTATCAGACAATACTATATAATATAAGGAAGAAAAATATGAAATACAAGGTTGGCTTTATTGGCTGCGGAAATATGGGCGGCGCGCTTCTTCGCGCGGTCATTAAAAATATAGGAGCGGAAAACTGCTGTGTAAGTGAAAAAATGCCCGAAAAGGCAGAGCCGTTTACCTCGGCGGGAGTGACACTTCTTCAGATGAATGAGCTTTGCTTACAGTCGGAATGCATCTTTCTTGCGGTAAAACCGCAGGTAATGGGCGAGGTAGTTTCGGAGATATCCCGTATTCTCCCCGCCGACAGTAAAACACTGTTCGTTACTATGGCGGCAGGTCTTGAAATTGCGACAATAGAAAAGCACCTCGGAAGACAGGCGCCTGTTATAAGAATTATGCCGAACATTCCCTGCTCACTCGGCAGGGGCGTGCTTCTCTACTGCTATAATGACTTGGTAGACGCGTCGGCTAAAGCGGATTTTCTCAATTATCTTGACGGAGTCGGCTTGATTGACGAAATAACCGAGGACAAAATAGATGCCGCAAGCGTTGTCTCGGGCTGCGGTCCCGCTTTCGTTTATCTCTTTGCCGAGGCGCTCTCAAACGGAGCTGCCGAATGCGGTCTTGATAAGGACAAGGCGGTTCTGTATGCCATAAACACTCTTATAGGCGCGGCTTCAATTATTGAAAACAGCACCGAAAGCATCGAAGCTCTCGTGAATGCCGTATGCAGTCCCAAGGGCTCTACCATTGAGGGAGTCGATACATTAAAAAATCAAAATTTCGAGCAAACAGTAAAAAATGCCGTTCACGCATCCTTCGACAGAACCAAGGAGCTAAAGAAAATCAGCGGTTAATTGTAAACCATAATTTACATTTTTGCCAAAAACAACGCCTTGTTTTGCATCCTAAAAAGCAGAACAAGGCGATTTTTGTTTTCTACAAAACAAGAAAAAACAAATTGCAATTTATCGGTGTGGTTTGTCTTACTTTTCTTTCGCGAAAGAAAAGTAAGCAAAAGAAAGCTGCTGCAAAAAAGATTTTTTATGGGTTGCTTCTTAAGGAAGCGATTGAGCAATTGTTATAGAGTGTACCTAATCCACGAAACACTAAAAGACAACGATATC
>SVQV01000053.1 GCA_015065175.1 Oscillospiraceae bacterium
GTCATAATTCAATTTTGGACTTAATGCGGGAATATCAAATGCGGGTGCTGTTTCTTCGGTATAAGGCTTGTCTGAAATATAGTCTATATACCAATTTCCGTTTAAAGATAGTGAGTTGTTTTTCATTTTTATTACCGAACTTTCATAGCGATATCATTTTTGTTAAAGCCTTGGTTTTCGTTTTCCGCTTCCTTCAATGACTTGTCGTTGCAGAGAACGCGCAGCTCTCGCATTGAGAGGTGCTGCTTGGGAGCAAATTCCTCGCTTGCGGCGTAGGAGATTATGCGGTTTTTGAGATATATAGCCGCGGGGTCTGATTCCTTTAAGTTGAACGTGCAGACGATAAGCTTTCCGTTTCCTACGGTATATTCAAAGAGAAAGGCTTCTCTGTGTGCGTTTTTGTATGAGGTAGCTATGTCTATTATAGGCTCGTGTGGGAGTGTGGTTCTGTCGAGGACAGCGCATCTGGTTTCCTTCATCATGTGTCGGAACTGCCAATCGCAGAATCCTTCGTGAGCAAGAGAAGATGTTATCGGATGCTCTGCTATAGCGGTCGCAAGATGTCCGTGTGTTCTGCCGGCGCAGGAGAGCTGGAAGCTCGTTTCTGCCGACGAGAAAGGACGTACTCCGAAGAGACAAACATTCTCCCCTCTGTCAAGTCTTTCACAGAGGTCCTTTATATCGGTGTCACCTATCACGCTTGTGTTTGCTGCCTTAAGCGCACGGCTTGACAGAGGCTTCGTCTTGGGGAATACGTAAATATCCCAGAGGTTGTCTATATCAAGGTCTCCGCCGTTAAGAGAAGCAAACAACGTCACCTTTTCGGGCTTTTCGGTATAAGGCATTGTAAATTCAACCTGACAGAGCTTGGTTATTTCACCGTTTACAATGTCGGACATACGAAGTGTGCGTCTCTGAATGACCTTGTCAGCGCATTTTACTCTTAAGGTCAAGGTTGCCTTATCTATCTTCTTTCCGTAGTTTGAAATTAGCAAGGGCAGAGAAATTTTATCTCCGCAAGAGAAGCTGAGCAGATTGGGAAGCTCACAGAGAAGAACTGCTTCGTTATTATAGCGGCGAACGTTTTCGGCAGTCTCGCCCGGCTTAATTTCGTAGAACTCATTCATAAGTCCCACGCAGTAGCCGAAGGTGTGCCAATGAGTGTCGATGTCGCCGAGAAAGTCATATCCTGAAACGCTTTTTGTCAAGCGGACACTTTCAAAGGCGTGCTTGCGAAGCAGCATCTGCCATCTTACGGAATTCTTATAATAAAGGGGTGCTTTTTCGAGAAGTCCTTTGTCGTCAAGGTGCTTTATTACCGAGGACATAAATTCGGTGTCTCCTATGCGTGTACCCTTGTATCTCTCGATAAGTCCTATATCGAGATACGTGCCGTGAATACAGGTCTCGTGAACAAGCAGAGGCATTCCGTTGTATACTGTATTTTTTGCATCTGAATCCTCTGGGGAATATTGCTCGGAGCGGTAGCTTGCGGAGGTTGTGGCGGAAATTCCCGCGCCAAAATTGTAAAGGTCACAGAATTCCTTCAGTTCGGCAAGGCGTCTCGGGTGATGCCAGAACGGCTTTTCGAGACATTCAAGGAGGTCTTCCTTCGAGAACATATACTCAACTCCGCGCATAGCAGACATGGGTGCAAAGTAGGAGTCGCTTTCGGTGTGAACGTATTCGGCACACTTGCGAAGATGCGCTATATAATCATCGTCAACTACCATTTCGTTACCCGATGAATAGCCGCAGACGGAGGGATAATGTCTGCATGAATTTACAATATCGATCCATTCCTCGTAGGATGTGTTATTAGGCGTTTCGACTTCAAGGAGCAGACCAAGCTCGTCAGCCGCCTCCATATATTCTCTCATAGGAATATAGGTATGAAAGCGCACCGAGTTGAAGCCGAGGCTCTTCAAGGTTTTTACTACCTTTATGTAATACGCCTTGTCTCTTGTGGGATGAACTGTTATCGGATGATAGCAATGCTCGCATGTGCCGCAGAAATAATAGGGCTCGCCGTTTAAATAGAGCTTTGACTCGCCTGTCGTTAAGCGTCTGATACCGAAGCGGATAGAAAGCGTTTGGTTTTCGGTAGTTATCTTCAATCCGTAAAGATTTGGCGTGTTGGGAGTCCACTTTTTGAAGCCATCCGAGGGAATAGTGATCTCCGTTTCACCCTTCGGGATAATTACCGTCTTTACAAGCTTCTTCTTGTCATATATTTCTACCTTCTTTTCGACCTTTTCTCCGCCTATACATTTTACGGTAAATGCGGAGGTGTCCTTCGATGTCGATACCCATGCGTCATAAAGACTGTCGGGATATGCTCTCAGCTCCACGTCTCCCCATATACCGCCTGTACATTCGTTTGCGGCTCTTGAGGTAAGTCCCGAAACAGGACGCTTCATATAGCCTTCAAGTCGGTTGTTTGATACCGCAAGGGTAATTTCGTTTTCTCCTTCAAGCAGAAAAGCCTTATCTACCTTAAGAGTAAATTCGCAGGAATAGCCCTCATGTCTGCCAATATAATTTCCGTTTATCCAAGCGGAAAGACAGTTCTGTACACCGCCGACGTAAAGAGCAAAATCCGAAAGCTCGATAAATTCCTTAGTAAGCGCAAATTTCTTTTTGTATACGAAAGCACCGTAAGGATTGGGCAGAGCCATGTCGGGACAGTAACCCGTCTGTGGATATTTCTGCTTTGTGTACAGCGGATTGTATGACAGCTTCGTAAAGATGGGCGTTCTTCTGAATTCCTCATCCAAGTCCTCCCAATAAGCGGGCACAGGGACAATGGCGAGGTCATAATTCAATTTTGGACTTAATGCGGGAATATCAAATGCGGGTGCTGTTTCTTCGGTATAAGGCTTGTCTGAAATATAGTCTATATACCAATTTCCGTTTAAAGACAGTGAAATATGTTTCATTTTTTTACTCCTCTCTATGATATAAATAAAAATTTTTAGTTATATTTCACAATAAAACTGCGTATTTTTGACATTTTAGCCAAAGGTTGAAAATAAGTGAAAAAATCATTTACAAATTGCTTTAATAATGGTATAATTACTGTGTAAAGTTGTATTTTTCTTTTACATATCCAGCTTTGATTTTATAGTCTTCATATATTCGGACGGAGACTGATTTTCAAGCAGCTTGAACATTTTGCTGAAATAATGTATCGAAGTAAAGCCGACTCTTGATGAAAGCTGAGTAAGATTTAAGTCGCTCTCACGCATAAGACGCTTTGCCTGTTTTATTCTCAGCTTGTTCAGGTAATCGACCACCGTGTCTCCGTACATAGCCTTGAAGTTTTTACAGATAGTCGTTTTGTTTGTGCCGAAAAGGAAGCATAGGTCATCCAGCCTTATCTTCTCGCTGTAGTTGCTCGTTATGTAGTTATATATCTCCTCGGTCTTCGAATCGTTTGTTACGTAGTTTTCGTTTTCCTCGGGAGTGTCTGCGCTTCTTATAAGCTCTATAAGAAATGTCTCGAACTTCTGCTTCAGCATCTGATCGGCGCCGAAAGGAAAGTCCTCTCTTTTCTTCATATCCTTTATGTTCGGCACGTCATAGGGTGGCATGAATACAGTTCTTCCTTCACGTATTACATCGGTCAGCAGCTTTATTTGCTCGGAAGATAAGACAGATGCCTTTTCGGAAAATATATCCAGTTTTTCGCAGTCGCACTCAAAGCCGATTATTATAACGTTAGGCGCACTGTTTTCGAAGCAGGAAAGAGAATGTGTTTCACCGCTTTTATGTATGAGAAGCTGCTTACTGTAAAGCGTACCCTTGAAGCCGTCAGAGTCTACTCGGATAGAGCCGCTGTCTACGTAGACAAGCTCACGGAAGGGATGTCTGTCCTCAAAGGTGTGATATTTTTTTACAAATTCAAAGTAATGGATATTAGCCATTCTCGTGACATTTACGTCTGTTTTAAAATCCTTTAGCTTGAACTCCATTTCTTTTTCTCCTTTAATTCCTGCCTTTATTTTAACACAAAATATTCTTTGTGTCAATATTTAATTTGTTGAATATATTACAAAAAGCGTTTAATATTATCTAAATACAAAAAAATCTTTTTTTGATATAATCAATATGATGAATACTTGCGATTATTATAGCTTTCTATTTAGTCATTATTTATAAAATTTTAAGAGAGGTTATCGTATGAACGGAAAAATTTTTCTTGACAAAGCCATGTTCTCGAGAGATGAAAGGGTTTTGTTCGAAAGCGGTTCTTTTAAAGTAAGCACCTTTAAGTATTCCACAGGTATTGAAGCCGTTACCCTCAGAAACGGAAAAGGCTATATAACCATGCTTCCTTACATGGGACAGATGATCTGGGATATGGAATTTCTCGGACACAATATGGTTATGAAGTCTATCTATGACGAGCCGGAGGTATGCTCCTACAGCTACGGCGAGAGCTACGGCTGCTTCATGATGCACTGCGGTCTCACCGCTATGGGTAATCCTACGGCAGAGGATACACACATTCCTCACGGCGAGCTTCCTATAGCAAAATATAAAGAGGCATATGTTATTTTCGGTGAGGACGAAAAGGGTAAATATATAGCCCTTAGCGGTGTATACAGCCATAAGAGAGCCTTTGAGCTTAACTATGACTTCGTACCCGAATGCAGACTCTATGAGGATGCGTCTACTGTTGAAATTACAGTAAACTTTACAAACAACAAGGACCTTCCGCTTGAATATTTCTACCTTTGCCACATCAACTACCGCCCTGTAGACGGCGCAAAGCTTATTTATACGGCGAAGCCCGAAAACGTTTACGCGCATATGGAGGTGCCCGAAGGATATCCCGAGCCCGACGCGCAGAAGACGAGAGATTATATTGAAAAGATAAATAAAGATTCTACAATAATGAATACGATAGACAGAGCAACACAGTCTTACGCGCCCGAAATCGTATTCACATGTAAATATGATGCAGATAATGACGGAAACGCTCACACAATGCAGCTTCTTCCCGACGGATATTCCTGCTACGTATGCCATCGCCCCGAGGAATTGCCCTTCGGTATCAGATGGATAGCGAGAACAAAGGACGAGGATTCTCTCGGAATGGTTCTTCCCGCTACGGCAGAGCACAAGGGTTATCTCTACTGCAAGGAACGCGGATATGAAAAGTATCTCGACTCAGGTAAGACTGTTACATATCATATGACAACAGGAATTTTGTCTCCCGCTGAAAGCGAGCAGATGAAAAATAAAATTGAAAATATTTAAAAAATAAATAAATTATTTGTTTGGAGGAAAATTATTATGGCAAACAGAATTTGTATCCCGGATTATGAGTACAAGGAAAGAATTGCAAGAGCTGCTAAGCTCGTTCGCGAAAAGGGCCTTGATGTTATGGTTGTATCCAGCACAGAGTCCGACTACGCTAACGCAAGATATTTCAGCGGCTTCTGGCCTCTCTTCGAGCGTGCAGGTGTTGCAATTTCCGCAACAGGCGACGCTGCTTTGATGGTAGGTCCCGAGTGCATTATTTTCGCAAAAGACGTAGCAAAGATAGACAAGATCTTCTGCTTGAGAGAATTCAGAGAGTCTGCTGACCCCTCTTACCCCGAGCTTCATGCTGATACATTCAAGGATGTATTCAAGGCTATCGGCGTAACAGGCGAGAACATCAAAATAGGTCTCGGAAGCTATGTTGAGTGCACACTTCCTATCTTCGAAGGCTTGAAGGAAAGCTATCCGAAGGCTGAGATCGTTAAGTGCAACGAGATCATGGTAGAGCTTCGCAAGATCAAGAGCGTAAACGAGCTTGCTTGTATCCAGGAAGGCTTCCGTATCGTTGACCTCGCAACAGATGAGGTTATCAGACATTTGAAGCCCGGCGTAACAGAGCTTCAGATGGTTGGTATCGCTCAGAGAGTTATTTATGAAGAAGGCGCAGAGTATGAGGGTCTTCCTATGTACGTATTCAGCGAGAAGTCCACAAGCCACGCTATCAGCCGTAGCGGTTACAGAACCATTAACAAGGGCGATATCGTTCAGCTTAACCTCTCCGCTAAGATCGACGGTTATTCTCCCGCTATCGGTCTCCCTGTAATCATGGGTAAGCTTGAAGGCGAAAGAAGAAGAACTATCGAATTCTGTAAGCAGGCTCACGACTGGACTGTCGAGCAGATCAAGGCAGGCGTTATCGCAAGCGACATTGCAAAGGACTTCTACAAGATGTATGTTGACAACGGATTCAAAGATAACTTCGTATACGGTCCTTGCCACGGTACAGGTATGATCGAGGTTGAAGCACCCTGGATGGAAACAATAAGTGATTACAAGCTTGAAGAGAACATGACATTCCAGGTTGATACATTCATTTCCGGTGACGGCTTCGGCGTAAGATGGGAAAAGGGTATTGCAGTAACAAAGGACGGCTGCAAGTCCATGACCGATTACTTGAAGAAGGGCATCATCGAGCTCGATTTCTAATTGAAAATATAATTACAAAGGCCTCTTATTACAAGAGGCTTTTGTAGTCTCTATAAAAAATAACGTATTTCTGTATATTACAGAAGATGAGGAAAGTGCTATGAATAACAAAAATTCAAAAAATCTTGTTAAATCCAATCTGCCTGAAAAATTCACTCAAATGACAGGAAAATATTCAAAGCAAATGAGCTTCAATACAGTATTTAACCGTTTTCTTCTGTCAAAAAACGAAATGCCGAAGGAAATAACAGTACAGAAGCCGATATTGCTGGAGGATTATCCCGAGTCTCAGAAAAATCAGATATATGTTTCTGTAAAAAGCGGAGACGATTCTAATTCGGGTACTGAGAAAAATCCGCTTAAGACCTTGAATAAGGCTGCAGAGCTGATGAAGGGCAAAAAGGGCGGAGTTGTTTTCGTTGAAGGCGGAACTTATGTTCTCGACAATTCCGTAAAATTTGACCTTGAAAATTGCGGTTCGCCGGAGGCTCCTCTGTTTGTTAAGGCGTACGGAGATGAGAAGCCTGTGTTCACAAGTAACAAGCTCGTGGACAGCAAGTCATTTGTGCCTGTAGATCCCATAAATGACAAGGTTGCGGCGCGCTTGCCGAAAAAGGTACAAGACAAAGTTTTTGTTACAAATCTATACGAAAACGGCTGGCAGAAAGAAGACATAGTAGAGATAACGAAAAAAGGCGGTCCTGCAAGACTTTATGCGGACGGCGAGGAATGTACTCTTGCGCGTTTTCCAAATGCATTTGACGAGGACGGAAAGCCTACTCACATAACAAAGCTTCTTTACTTCAAGCATGTTTACGATACGGGAAGCGTTGTTGCACGCGAGGGCTCGAACCTCTACTGGCCATGGGTTGAGCGTGCAAACGCCGACCCCAACCTCACCCCCGATTCTATATTGGGCTGGGAATTGCGTGTCATAAATGACCATGACAACGGACAAGGATTTGAATATCAGGATCCCAAGGACGGTTGGATGGGAGACGAGATTCTTTCATGGGTAAATACGGGAGACATCTGGTATTACGGAAGCACCTTTGAGGGCTGGGAGTTTGCATATTATACTCTTGACAAGGATTGCGTTCATGACGGCAATTTGCTCGGAATGAAAAAGGATGACGGTTATTATTCAATCAAATCTGTACAGCCTAATGTTTACGGTGCTAAGGTTTCCGGAAATTCGCCTGCGGGCAGAAATACATTTTTCCTCTTTAATGCGATAGAGGCACTTGATGCTCCGGGAGAATGGTTTATAGATAAGGAGAGCGGCAATCTTTATATTTATCCGAAACGCAAGGATGTTACAAATATGCTTGTTACCTATTCGGGTAACAGTGATTTCCCGCTTATTTCTGCCGAAAATGCGCAATACATAGTATTTGACGGAATTTGTGTAAACGGCTCTAACAATGCAGGTATATTGGTTGAGAGATCTGAAAATATTGTAATACAAAACGCGACTCTTACAAATACAAAATTGCCTAATGCGGTTTTCAAGGATTCCTATAGAGGAGCGCTCATATCCTCCGATCTTTCTTATGCTTACGGAGCTATGGTTTCGGTGTCAAACGATGAAGCACTATACAAATTAAAGCCGTCTGAAATATATATTCAGAACAACTTCTTGCACAATGCGGCGCCTACACATCCGTATTCCGTGTCACTCAGCGGATGCCGCGCGGTCGTATCTCATAACTATTTTTATGAGGCAAGCCTGGCGGGAAGCGGCGCAGAGCATATCGTAGAATATAATGTGTTCAGAGGCGGAAGCCGTGACGTAACAGACGGCGGTATGACATATTTCTTCGGACTTAATCAGAAGGGACATCATATACGTTATAATCTTTATCATATGTTCAACGCATCTCATAATGCGGTCTACTGCGACGGTATGGGCGGAGGTATGTACGCCTACGGAAACGTTATAAGCACACTCGGCTCGAAGTCCAACTTCAACAAGGGCTGGTATTCCTCCACAGGTCACGGAAACGTTTGCTATCAGAATATTATGATTTTACGTAACGCTAAGCAAATAGCTGAGTCAAAGGGCTTGGAGACCGACGAGGGAACAGACATGATAAAGAAGGGCGACGATATAAACGAGTCTGCACTCTTCTATTACTATTACGGAAACAATGCTAAGGGCAATAGCCTGGCAGGTCACTGGTGGGTAGGAAACAAGACGAAGGAAATAGAGTTGCGCACCGAGCGTTGCGACGTCAAGGAATGGGAAAAGAGAAATCCAGACTATATGGAATTTTTGGAGGGAACAAAGCTTATTCTCGAAGCATACAAGAATGCAGAGGGATATAAGGTCGTTTATGAACCCGAAAAACGTACAGGTAAGACATTCACCTATCCCGCAAAGGACGGAACGACCTTCTATATTCCTTACTATGTGTTCTCGGATGAATGGGAAGGCGTTATGTATCAGTATCCCGTACAGGCTCATACTGTTGTTGCAAAGAACGGCAAGGGCGTAACTCTCAAGTATGAAGAAATAGCAGCTATGGAGCGCTTGCGCCGTCAGCCTGCTTACAGTATAATCAAGGACAATGTGATTTTGGGCGGTTCTGCCGATCCTTCAATGGTTATAACGAACGGCGCCTTAATGTATAAGGGATATATACAGAACCTTACGGGCATAGAAAACAACTATCTCAATTATGATTACAATGAGATAATTGAGGATGCTGAAAACCACAATTACAAGGTAAAAGATGGCGCATGGAATACTATCGAATCTGTTATAGGAAAAGAAGCCGTCGATGAGCTTAAGACAATAGACTACACCAAATTCGGTACTCTTTGATATTAAGAATCAATATAAAAGAAAACCGCTTCAACGTATCTTTCGAGAGCGTTGAAACGGTTTTTTATTATTTATTTGCCATTTTCTTTGCTTTTTCAATATATTCCTTGAAGCGCTCCTCGTCCCTGACGGAGTTGAACCACTCCCAGCCTTGAGTGGCGGTCATGCCGTAGTGCATGAGACTGCAATTGCCTTCAAACAGGTAACCATAGGATAATGGCTCAAGCGTGCCGTCGGGCAGTATGATCCTGCCTTTGCCCTTGATGACCTTAATGCCGCTGAAGATAAGCGGGTCTCCGACATCCATTTCGGTGCCGTCGGGAATGCTGTCCCACTTGGGATATGCTTCAAATGCTCTTTCAAGCCATTCATATCCTTCTTCTTTGTTGCCGCAACCGAACAGAGCGCAGGCGGTTCGGAAGCTTGTGCTTGCATAAAGACCGAGCCAAGCCTCGGGAACACCCGATTCGTCAAGTCCCTCCATAATTTTAAGTCGGTACTTGTTCCAAGCGGCTGCCTTTTTCTGCGCCGCCCAATATCTTGACGGTCTGCCGAAGAAGTGACAGAGAAGGTGGAAATTGTTGATATCGTGACGGAGACGGCTTTCCTCACGCTTGCCCTCGTCCCATAGCCTATCCTCAATGATCTCGCCTTGAATTGTGCCGTACTGCGTAATAGGAGGCGGTAGCTCACGGATGCCCGTGCGGTCGGAAAATACGACAATGTCTCCGTCCTCATCTGCGACATACGTATATTCTACAGAGCTTACAAAGCCGTCTGTCAGGTCAAGCGCGTCATATCGGCGCACAAGACCGTCAGCATATGGCATAAAGCCCTCGCCTGTGCCTTCATATGAAGTCAGCTCATAGACCGCCGTTCTCGCACCGCCGCAGAATTCGTTTTCGGTACGGACTATACCGATGCCCTTTGCAAAATAGTAAACCTTTTTACCTCCTCGGTAAGAGAGCCCATTCGTCATTCCCTCAATATTGAGATTGAGCTTGAAGCAGTTTTCAAATGTTCCCGCCTTCGTGTTGACAGTGCCGCCCTCCTCGCAGCTTATCTGTGTTCTTATATCGTTCGAGTGGCGCCTGTATTCCACGAGCGGAGAAGAGCCTATTACCCATTCGTCAGACCAGATACAGTTCGTCGCGTCACGGAGAATTCCCAAAATGTCATTATAAAGAATGGCATCCTCCGCATCAAGGTTAGAAGCGTTTTTCCACTCGAATGACCAACGGGAATTATATGTACTGAGTTTTAAAGTGCCGTCCTTCTTAGTTATGTATTCCCGACAGAAAAAATTCCAATGCCCTGTGGCTGTGCAGTTGGGATTGAATTTGGGATCTGTGTCGAGTATTCTCCTTGCGACCGATGCCGCCGCTTTTGTGTGAGCCTTTTCCATAGGCGTTACTGCAAGCGCTTCGGCACGCTCAATATCGGAATATACGTCGCAAATATATTGCCTTCCGTCAGCACTTGTATGACAGTATTCATTTGCTATCTTTTGTACTGTATCCGACCAGGACTCTTCATCGTAACCGAGCCTCTCCGTATTTGCATAGGAACAGATAATGCTTCTTTCGTTATCGGCATATGAAACCTTTATATTAAGCTCGTCAGAAAGAGAGCCTGTAGAGTTTTCATATACGTATTTCCAAGAGTTTTCGGGGAAAAAGGGAAGCAGTCCCGAGCCGCCCTTTATATCGTAAGAAGAAAGAGAGCGAATATCGGTCATTCCGTCGGCAGTGTACTCCTGACGTACAATACCGACTTTTTCCTTATAGTATGTTCTGCATACCGTCTTCTGTATATCGGTCAGCCGCCTTGTCTCCCAAAGCTGACAAGAGTCAAAGCTGCCTGCGGGAGTATCTACCGATTCGCTGTCCGAAATATATGAAAGAGTTGTTCCGTCCGAGCCTTCATACTTTTCACCGAGAGAAATATCCGCGAAAAAGTAACCGTCACATCTTGAAGCATTGTGGAGAATGCATGCGCTTTGCCTGTCTATTGAGCCGAGATATCCTTCGCTTATGCCATTTTCGCTCCAATAGCGTATCTTTCCGTCTATAATGCGGAATTCCTCTGCGGTAGCACTTATAATATAACGCTCCTTTACGGCGTCCTTATAGCGCACAGAAAGCTCTTCTTCCAGCTTCAAAGCAAACGGCACAAGCGAGCGGTAAGCATTTCCGTCTTGCAGAACCTTTTCTGCCTCGGCATATGCCGCCCGCCCTTCATCTTTCTTGCCGTCACGGAAAAGATAATGCCCAAGCCAGAACCACTCACGGCCGAGAGTCTTTACAAATCCCGCCTTTTGCAGACGTGGGATCTGCTTGTCACGGATAAACTCAATTCGGGCTCCTCCGTATACGTTTGAATCCTCTCGGGAAACGATAAATGACATTACCTCCTCGTTTTTGCCTTCCATAGCGGCATTTGAAATACGCTCATACAGAGCGTCATTCTTTTTGCCGGGCAGCCACCACCAGCCGCGCATCAGCACATCTGCGAGCGCGCTCTGCTTTTCTTTGCATTCGGGAAGCGATTCGACATCCCGAAGAACCTCCTTGTAAACATTCTCAAAACCGCTTTTGTCGTTTTTGAGCTGCCATAATTTTAATTCCTCAACCTTTTTCATAACACGCTGTACGAGCGTGTCACTGTACTTTTCATTCATAGCGCAAAGCTCCTTTCGAACCCTTTTTCTGCCATCGTGAAGCTGCCGCTTTACAGTGCCCTCGGAGACTCGCATACGGTCTGCTATCTCCGCAATGGAAAGATCCTCGAAGTAATGCAGATAAATGATTCTTTTCACCTTTTCGGGCAGCATTTCGATGCTCTTATCTACTTCTTTTCTTTCTTCGGAGAGCGCATATAGCTCTGCGGGATTTTGCGCTCCGTCATCCGAAATATCCGAATTTTCCACGATATCAAACGGCAGAAATTCACGATATCTGCTCATCATATTGAGAGCGCAGTTCTTTGCTATTCGGCATACAAAGGGGGCGTATTTATTAGGGTCCTGTAAAGTGTTGAGCTTCATCCACGCAGTGACAAAAGCGTCCTGTGCGGCATCCTCTGCCATAAAGTGATTTTTGGTTATCGAAGCGGCAGAGGCTATGACCGCCTTTTGATATCGTAAGACCAATATTTCATACGCCGATTGCTCGCCCGCAAGAGTGAGCATTACCAGAGTTTCGTCCGATTCATTTTGATAGTGCATATGTGCTTTCCTTTCAGTAAGTTGGGAATTCCCGTTTTTTAAGCGCTTGTCTTATAGACACAAATCGGAGCGAAAAGGTTGAGAATTTTTGAAAATAATTACAGTTAAGAGCCGAAATTAAGCTCCTTCATTAAAAATTCAAGAGAGGAAACGCCGTTTTCGAGTGTTGCTTTTTCTATTTTTCCGCCATTGCTTGCTTTCTCGCAGAAGTATACAAGCTCATTATAATATCCGCCTAAGTCGGATATGTTTCCGCCCTTTAGTTCCTCGCCCGCAAGCTCCTTCTTTTCGATTTTTATCTCACTTGCGCCGTTTTCGTCATACAGCATAAATTTACCGCCCGCATTTTCCACAACTGCTCGCTCGAATACCACTCTGAATTCGGCGGTGAAGGGATAAGAGGTGGGCAAATTCCAAGTACCTTCCACGTTTACCGCAAAATCGTCATACTGCATAAGCGTATTTATGTATGAGTTTTTCTCCCCCTTGGAATTCTTTACGGAATAGAAGCGCTTCGGCTCGCCAAACAGAGACAAAACGTAATCTGTATCGTGGATATGAAGGTCCTGCGCCGCACCGCCCGAGCGCTTATGATCGAGCAGCCAGTCCTCCCAGCCCCAGTCGGGACGGGGACTGATACGGCGGAAGTTAGCGTTGACTACGCTTCCGTAAATTCCGCTGTCAAAAATTTTCTTCAATTCAACGTATTCGTCCCAGAAGCGTATTACCTGTCCTATCTGCACCTGACAGCCTGTTTCTTTACTCTTTTTTATCAATGCTTTGCCTTCTTCGACCGTAAGCGCGACAGGCTTTTCAATAAATACGTATTTCGCCTTTTCCATAGCCGCAAGAGCCGCCTCGGCGTGCAGATATGTAGGCAGACAGATGTCTATTATATCTACATTTGCGTTTTCTATAAGTGCCTTTGCATCTTCATAAATAACCGAATTTGTACCGCTTGCCAGCGCTTCTGCCTTTTCTTTTCTTATATCAGCGACAGCAGAAAGCTCCGCTCCCGCAATATTCTTATAACAGTTGGCATGCATACTTCCCATAAAGCCGCAGCCGATCAATCCTATTTTCAACATCTCCTATTTCCTCCCCAAAATTTTATCCATAGCGTTTGATGTGTTGTAAATTATCGTCTCTGTGTAGTGCTTATAATTAGGTATCATTTCCGCGCTCACCCAATCATCATAGCCGATCTCATTCAGCGCTTTAATGACCTCGGGATAATCCACGTCACCTGCAAGCAGGTCAACGAATCCGTGCAGACCGCCAGCTTGCATCCTGTAATCCTTGAAGTGTACCTTTTTTATACGCTTTCCTAAAATGCGCACCCAGTCCTCA
>SVQV01000054.1 GCA_015065175.1 Oscillospiraceae bacterium
GTAGAGCCTTTAAAATTATACACAAGTATCGGATTAATATCCAACCTTTTCCCAGCACTCGAACGGAGCTGCGAGCTCTTCGCTGATGTAGACCTGTGTCTTCTTTGTCTGAAGCATGGAGCTGGGCATGTAGGGTGTAACGGGACCGTGTGTTACGAGACGGGAGGTCATTCTCTGCCAGGAGGAGAATGTTCCGCAGGTTGCGAGTGCGTGAACCTCTATTCTTTCCTTTGCGCGCATTACGTCGAGAGGACCTATTGTAGCCGCGCAGGGAGGAACGTTGGCGATATCACCCGACTGACCGAATGTACCGTTAAGGGAGTTCTGCATAATGGTCATGGGGTGGAGCTTAACGATCTGTGCGGGCTGATTGAGCCACTCTTCGATGTCGCCCGAACCGATGAACTCGGGAATGGGGTCAACGAATGCCATGTGACCTGCCCATCCGGGAGATGTGGAAGCGATATCCGCGCCTGTTCCCTCGGTGATATCGTCGATTATCTTGGAGTAATCCTTGATATTGGCGTTAGTGGGGAAGTGAACGTTTTCCATAGGCATACGGAGCTTCTCGTCTATCTGATAGTAGAGATACTTGATCATGGAGTGCGCAAAGCCTGCTTCATATGTGATAGGAGCGATATTGCCGTCCTGATCTGCCCACTCGTCCTCTGCAACGAGGTGAACCTTGGAGCAGTCAACCTTGAAGTAGTTGATAAGCTGAGCAAGAGGAATGTAGGTGTCGGGCTCGGGATTGCCGAGGATCATCGTGAAGCTCTTGCCCTTTTCACTTGCCTCTTTAAGTCTTGTAAAGAGTGTGGAAATGAGAACGGGATGAGGGTTCATCATAACCTTAACTTCAAATTCGGGATGCCACCAGGGTTCTCTCTTTTCGAGGTCCTTGCCGCTGAGGCTGCGGACATACTCGCATACAGCCTTGTCCTTGAAGGGAACGAACTCATGAGGCTGAAAATCAAATTTTGTTGCGGGATCGGTAATGAAATCTTTCATTGTTTTTCTCCTTTATATACTAATTTTAATTTTATACTTTTTCTCCGCCGAAGAAAACATCCTTTACGTTGAATTCGGCATCAACAAGAAGCAGGTTTGCTTTATTTCCCACTCTTATTTCGCCTCTGTCGTAAAGACCTATGGCTCTTGCGGGGTTTCTCGACGCATATTTGAATACCTGACAGAGCGATGCGCCCGTGTGTATCATCATGTTTCTGCACGCACGGTCAAGCGTGAATCTCGTGCCGGATATCTCACCTTCGAAATCAAAGTTGAGGTCATCAGCTCCCTCATAATTTCCTCTGGGCGAAACAGGCCCCTTTGTGTCGGTGCCGTCGGATATAAGAATTATCTTATCATCGCCCTTTATTTTCTTCACCAAGCGCAGAATATACGGCTGAACATGTATGCCTATCTTGTCGCATATAAGCTCGGTATAAAGCGAATCATTGTAATGCGCGGTTTCGTCAACACAGGCGGTACGGCATTCGGGATAATTCTGGAGCGTGCCGGTTGCGTTTGTGTGGTGAGTTACATCGCAAAGACCCTTGGGTATCAATCTTTCTATCTGCCAAGGCTCTGCCTCACTGTGTCCGACTGCAAAGCGTGCATTCGGGTTTTTGCTTCGGATATAATCAACGTATTCGTCGATATTTTCTCTTTCGGGGGCGATAGCCCACATATAAGCTACATCTATCGCCTCATCTACTACCGCTTTAAATCTCTCAAGTGCAACCGTCGGAGCCCAGGGATGATTTACTCTGCCTGCTCCGAAATTAACGTTCAGGTACGGACCTTCCATATAAATTCCGATAAGGTTTTTCGCCCTGTCGGGTGAATTTATGGCTTCCTTTATCACCTTTATATCGTTAATTATCATTTCCGCTGTTCTGCTGTAGCTTGTCGCCGCAAGAACATCGGTAACTCCGTGCTTGAGCAGATATTCCGATGCATGATAAGGATCGTAATAAAATCTGGTAAGATCAGCTGCATGCGTGTGGATATCTATAAGACCGGGGCCGGTATAAGCTCCCTTTGCGTCGTATATTTCACATCCGGCCGTGCAAAGATTTTTACCAAAGCTTTCAATTTTTCCGCCATTGCAGATGATAGTCGCATCCGGAATAAGATGGTCGGGCATTACGATAGTGGTATTGATTATAGCAGTCTGCATAAACTTTTCTCCGGATCAGATAAACGTCATGGTTCCGAAGCATTCGGTCTTGTGGAAGGTGAAGTTCTCAAGAGTGACAGGACTCCAGGAGAGGTGATGCGGAGGCTCGGTCTTGTCGGCACACTTAAAGCAGTTAGCGCGTATCTTTTTGCCCTCATATACCTTGAACTCAGGGAAAAATCTGCGTATAAGCTCATAAGGGAATTTGTATGTAATTTCCCATCCTCCCTCAAATTTTTTAACCTTTCTGTCGAAAATATCTTCTTCGGAATCTGGAATGAGTCGGATAAGGTCGGGAATTCCCGTACCTATTCCGAGGTAGTAGCAGCCGATAGCGTTATTTTCAAAATTAAGATATCTCGCATCGCCTTCCATAGGGCAGAAGAAAAATTCAAGGCAGGAGTCCTCACAGGGTGAACCGAAAGGTCCTGTCTCGACGGCTCTGTGCTCGTATTCCTCTGTCCAAAGGTGAACGAGGATAGCGCTGTCGTCATACGCAAGCTGAGCCCACGCCTTGACGGTGTCGGGAGTTTGTCTGTAGGGGGTGTCGATATTGAGGACAGGCTTATCCGACCAGTCGCCGCCTTCGTTCATTCTTTTTATTTCATAGGTCTTCATTTTACTTCTTTACCTCCGAAAAATACTTTTTTTATACCCATTTTATAGTCTACCAAAACAAGATCGGCTCTCTTGCCTGTTGCTATCTCGCCTCGGTCATAAAAGCCTACTGCACGGGACGGGTTGTAGGATGCGAATTTAAAGACATCTACAAGCGAAGCTCCAGTATGCTTTATCATATTTCTGCATGCGATATCCAAGGTCATCTTAGAGCCTGCAATTTCACCAGCATGATCGAAATTGATATCATCAACTCCGTCATAGCCCTCGGGAATAGGTCCGTCGCATGCATAAGCGTCGGATATCAGAATGATTCTGTCGTCGCCCTTTATCTTTCTCGTAAGGCGGAGCAGATAAGGGTCAACGTGTATTCCCATACTGTCGCAGATAAGCTCCGCATATATTTCACGGTTAGAGTAAACAGTTTCATCAACACATGGGGTTCTGCATTCGGGATATTTTTGAAGAGTTCCCGTAGCATTCAAGTGGTGAGTTCCTATTTTGAGTCCGTAGGGCATCAATGCTTCGGTCTGCTCGGGAGCCGCTTCACTGTGCGCGACAGCAAAGACCGCATTCGGATTTTTCGCTTTTACGTCACAAACAAATTCAAGAATGTTTTCTCTTTCGGGAGCGAGCGCCCATACCTTAGCCAAGTCATAGGCTGCTTCTATAACGGGCATATGCTTTTCTCTGTCAACAGGACCGCGCCACGGATTTGATTCACGGTCACAGCCGAATTTCGTATTGAGATAAGGACCTTCCATATACAAGCCCGCAATGTTTGCGCAGGCGGGATCCTTCATAGCCTCGCGGAGTATTCCTATCGCTTTTACATAGGCGTTTGTATCCATACTGTAATACAAAGCGGGGAGCAGAGAGGTAGTTCCGTGCAAGAGGTGATGCTGACTCGCCCTTACGGGATCGTCCTGGAAAAAGACAGTGCCGTCCGAATGTGTATGAATATCCACAAATCCGGGGCCTACATAAAGACCTTCCGCGTCAAAGACTTCACAGCCTTCGGGAATTTGAGCTTTTCTCATTTCTCCAAAGGAAGAAATCTTTCCGTTCTCTATAAATATTACAGCATCGGGAATGAAGTGATCCTTCATTATCAATGTCGCATTTTTAATGGCAATCATTACAAAGTCTCCAATTCCTTAAGTATCTTTTTGCCTTCTTCGATTATAAGCTCTGCGGTTCCTTTCTTGAAGCGGGAGCTTCTTGCTTCATAACCGCCTTCCTCGTAGGAGTCCTGCATGGGGAAGTATCCCTCGTATCCGTTTGTAAGACCGCAGGGGATGATAAGACCGTATCCGTCAGTATCCTTGAAGCCCTTGCCTATTGCGTTGAAGCCCTCGCCGGGGATAGATACAAAGGCTACAGGACCGAGAGCGATTCCGCAGAAGTTCATATCAAAAGCTTCGGGACCGTCCTTGAGTCTGACCATTCTTCCCGCTTCAGCCACAACAGTGGTAAGCATCATTCCCGTATAGGGAAGCTCGTCATCCTTGCCCGCTAAATGCAGGTCATTTATGCGGATAGCCTCGGGAACTTCTTCGGGGGTGGGCATATTCGAGGGAACGGAAACTGTTTTGCGGATATACTTTATCGAGTCTACGTCTACGTAGGTCACCTTGTCATAGCACTGCAAAACTCCGCCCGTAACAACACGCGCGATATATCTCGCATGACCGTAACCGCGGGAAACATCGTCGAAGTCCATAAACATGTCGTTGAAGTCGCCCTTCGTAGGATGCACGTTTACGTGGTTTACGTCGCCCTGCGCTCCGTTGAAGAATATGCATTTCGTGTTGTCGATAGCCTTTTCAACAGTTCTGCGGAAAAGAGCGGGCCAGTCTCCCGATATCTTGCATCCGCCGACAACATCGGGGTGATTGGCGAAGCTTGCGAAAATCAAGGTTTCGGCATTTTCACGGTCAAAGCGCACAACGCTTACTCTCTCGTCCATATCTCCGATAGGAGCGACGATATCAGGGTTGTTTACACCGGGATTTGTACGGACACTGCCGTCCTTCATACGGAAGCGTCTTACAAAAGCGACATTTGGCGCCTGACCTATACCGTAGCCCATTTTAGCGTTCTTGAGGTCTGCGAGCGCCAATTTAGCGGCATCGACAGTCTTGCGTTTGAGAGTATATATGTAATTATCGGTCAGCTCGTTTGATGTATTTTCAATTTCGGGACCTGTGTGAGTGTGTGTAGCGCCTAAAAATACAGCGTTTGTCGGCACACCTGTTTCTTCGGCTATCATTTCGGTAATTTCATTGTAAAGCTCGTTGCTTATACCGAGAAGGTCGGCGCAAATGAAAAGCACCTTCTTATCGTTAAGCGAAAGCGCAAGAGCGTTTACCTCTAAGCTGTCGAGTATTCCGTCGGCAATGCGGGGGATAAAATAGCCTGCTACGTTTACTCCTAAAGGGGGAGTGATGTCTATTCTGGCGAAGCCCGCCTGTAAAATGTTTTTCATAATTATTTATCTCCGTTTCATTTTAAGAGTGTAAAATCTGTAATTGCTATATGATATTTTACCACATCTCAATCGACTTGTCAATATATTCAGAAAGTTTTAACAAAGAAAACCGCAAGTTTTTCATAAGCAAACAGAAAGTTAAAAAGCAGTTGATTTTTGTGTTTTTATGTGATATAATATGAAGGGTAGGAAAAACAAACTGCTGAAAGGGTTATTTTACTTATGAAAACAGGAGTGGAGCAGAGAAGAAACGAGATAGTCGAAATGATAGCTCAGAATGGGAGCGTGCGTATCTCGGATATCTGCAAGTCTTACGGTGTTTCCGAGGTTACAGTGCGCAGCGATCTTGAATATTTAGAGTCACAGGGGCAGCTCAGCCGTGTACACGGAGGCGCTGTCGGAACCGGTAAGCTTTACGTGAATATGGATCTGTCCGAGCGTTATCTCACTAACGCCACTATGAAAAAGGAGCTGGCAGAGACAGCCGCAAGCTTTATCGAGGACAATGACACCATAATGATGAATTCGGGCACTACTCTTACTTATATATTGCATGCGGCGCAGGGAAAAAAGAACGTCCGTATAGTGACTAACTCTATACAGAACGCATTGGAGATAAGCACCCTGTCGGGCTTCAGTGTAGTTCTGCTCGGCGGCGATATCGACGCTAAATATCAGTTTACTTACGGAAACGACACCCTTAATCAGCTTGATAAATATCACGCCAATAAATGTATTTTGTCGGTTGACGGAATTCACATCAAGGACGGGCTCAGCTTATACTATCCAAACGAGTCGGGCGTTGTCAGAAAGATGATATCCGCATCCGAAAAAATTATAGTGGCGGCAGACAGCACAAAGATAGGAAAAAGAACCTTTTCACGTGTCGCCAATATTTCTGATATGAATGTCTTTGTCACAAACAGAACGGAAATCAACGAGGATATCAAAAAGATGAGAGCGATGGGGATCGAGGTCTTCGGCGTAGATGGTTGAGTATTTATAAAAATAAAGGACTGTAACGGGTGCAAATTAAAAGCCGCTACAGTCCATTTTTTTATAGCATATGTTATAGGTAAAGCTCCTTACTCATTTCCAAAAGACGCTTTACCATCATCTCTCCCGCCTCGGGTGCATGACGGCTGCCCTCGCATAAGCTGATCTCATAGAGGTCGCTTCCCTCGGCAAACGCTTCGGGCGTGGGGATATATCCGCCGTAGGAATTGCTGTTTGACACCACTATGTTATATTCAAAGGGTGACTCCTTTTTCAGCTTAAGACCGAAATTGACGTATATCTCCCCCGACATAACATAGATGCACACCTTTCCTATGCGGATTACCTGAAGCCACATAAGATCGTGAGTCAGCTTGTTTGTCGTGTAATAGTATGCGAGATTGAGCAGACGCATCATTGCCTTCTGTTCCGCCCACTTTTCTATCTGTCGGCAGGCCTCGTCAAGAGTTACATTTCTTACAGGAAGATCTATTTGCTCTTTTTTTATGCTTATTCCTTCGCCTATCGGTTTGGAATCGGTGTCAATTATGCGAATTGCTTCACGGGCGATGAATTTTCCCATTTCACGGTACCAGAAGGGTGGGATTGTGCGTGAAGGGTCGTTCGGCCGCTGGTTTATATCTCCCGCCGCGCCGATAAGGAAAACGCTTATAAACTCGGGTCCGTATTGCTTTTTCAGCTCTTGCGAGAGTATGCCCGCATAATCTCCCGAGTATCCATTAACTTCCTTTCCTGTGCATGCTAAATGACATGCAAATGAGATTATAGCTCCTATCGGCTTGCCGTCCTTCATAAATGTCAGCACGGGAAGCTCGGGGTCTATTCCCGCAAGTGTTCTTATGAACTTTTTGCCGCCTGTGCTGAAGGAGCGTATTTCTCCGTCCTCGACAACATAGTTACGGTTAAAGGAAATTCCTTCAACGGTTCCGCATCCGAATTTTGCCTCAACATCGTCCTGCAGACGCTTGTATGCAAGAATTATAGCATCGGCCGCACGGCGCATGCAGACATCGGTATAACAGGGATCGAAGCCCTGCCCGCATTCGGGTCGATGCTCCGTAGGCGCGCCCTTGTGTGTATGTACCACATGGACACAGACCGATTCGGGGGAGATGCCCGTATATTCATGTACTCGCTTGGTTATTACATCGTGAAACTGCGGATTTACTTCGCAGGTGTCAATAGCAACTATCGCGGCGTATGTATCTCCGTCCTCAATTACCACGGCTTTTGCATACAGAGGCTCGAAAACGTCCATAGCTCGGTTTTCGCAATAACCGCCGGGCATATTTTCTCCGAGTGGGGGAGTGATGTCACATTCATAGAAGGCTGCTCGCATAATATTTTCCTCTCTTGTTGAAGATTTTCTGCGTATATTGTAGCACAGTTTCTCTTCCGTGTCAATCGGATTTATTCTTTTCCTTCGAGAATGCTTTATTCTTTTCCTTCGAGAATGCTTAAGGCTTTTTTTATATTTCCGCCTGTCTGCTCTATGACCTCGCGGCCTTTTTCGTAGTTTACTCCGTACATCTCCATAAAAAACGCAATGCGCATATTGCCGTGAGCCTTTTCAAGCTGCTCTTTTGCGTGAGACAGATCGGGATTTCCGACCGCCTCCGCATACATTCGGATGTGTCTGTCTGAGACCTTGGAATTCGATGCTTCATATCCGAGCAGCAGATTGTCATAGGTGTGTCCTAAACGAATCATAACTCCGGTAGAAAGCATATTCATAACGAATTTTTGAGCAGTACCCGCTTTCATTCTGGTCGAGCCCATAATAGCCTCAGCACCGGTATCTATCTCAATGGCAACATCAGCATTCTTTCCTACTTCAGAATCGGGATTGCAGGCAATTGAGATGCGTCCCGCACCAACCTCCTCGGCATATTTCAGAGCTGCTACACAGTAGGGAGTTCTGCCAGAGGCTGTCGCGGCAACAACGGTATCCTTTTCACAGAGCTTTACATCTCTGAGATCCTTGCGTGCGCTTTCCGCCTCGTCCTCCAGATGCTCATTTGCACGGAAGACGCAATCCCTGCCACCCGCCATAACGGTTATTACAGTTTCGTAATCTGTCTTGTAGGTTGGGGGACACTCTGCCGCATCCATATATGCAATTCTTGCGCTTGTGCCTGCGCCCGCATAGACAAGACGTCCGCCATCCTTCATACGTTCATAAAGAAGATCAATGGCATTTGAAATTTGCGGAATGGCTTTTTCGACACAGTATGCGACCTTTTTGTCCTCTCGGTTTATCCAGCGGACGATAGTTTCGGTGTCCTGCTTATCAATACCGATGGTATCTATATTTCTTTGCTCGGTGTGCAGATACGCTACGCTTTTATCTATGATTGAATCTGAACATTTCATGCTTTATAAACCTCTGAAATTTATTGTGTGCTTTATCTTTTGATATCAAAAACTCTTACGTGGTCAACGGTGAAAGTGTCGCCTATAGCGCTTCTTGCTTCCTCGGTGGCTGTAAACACCTTCGTTCTGTAGCCTTTTACCTCTGTTGTCAGCAAAATAAACTGCTCTCGCTTTGAGACATATTCGCTTGAATGTCCGTCCTCAACACCGTCAATATAAAATGTGTAGCCCTCTTCCGTCCAGAGCATACCGAAATAGTGGTATTCGTCAAGCGAGAGATTTGCGCCCTTCCCGTGAGGTACACCCTTATAATCGACACTGCAACCGTTAAAATGATTCATATGCAGACTGACGTTACCCGGGCTGAAGCTTTCCATAATATCGTTTTCAATGCCGGAAACAGAAGGATCAAGCGTTGAGCCCTGAATAGGGGACTGTAACCAGAACGCAGTCCACCAGCCCGGCTTTTTCTGCAGCTTACATCTGCATTCATAGTATCCGTAGCGGTGCATAAACTTCGGATTTTCAAGCTTTCCTATGGGCCATATGAAGGGGTTATCATTTTTCGGAGGGAGTAGCGGAGCATCCATAAAATTATAGCCGGTCTGAAGCTGTGTAGAGCATACCTTACCGTCCTTTTCAAACACGGTGAATATTATGTTTGAATTCCCGTCAAAGCTAATTCCCTCTTTTTCCCATCCGGGGTGGCGCTTATGCATCATATGTGTACGGAAGTCCCATTTGCTCGTGTCAAGCTCGGTGCCGTCAAATTCATCTCCCCATATATATTCCCATTCATATCCGTCCGGAAGATAGGACGGTGCGTGATCCTTTACCTTGAATTCCTGCATTTTATCTATGCTCCTTTTTTGTTTTTTCATTTATTGATGTTTTCGGCTTCGTTTTTTAGTTTACCGGCTAACATAACCGCTCCGTTTACAACAGGATCGTTGTTGAAGCTTATATCCAACTCCGAACCGAGATGATACTTGAAAAAGTGTTCGAATATATCAGGTCTGTTGCAAAGTCCGCCACATATGACTACCTTGCGGCAACTGTGGGGGAGTTGCTTTTTTCCTGCCAAGATCATTTCCGAGACCTCTCGTATGTTAGCGTCGATTATGAGCTCGGCATATTTATCACCTTTGGCGTAAGCTTCAAAAACCAATGGAGCGAATGAGGCAATATATCCTCTTCCGCGTGTATGTATATCGTGAATGGCTTCTGTAAGCGGCTTTCCCAGCTCTTTTTCAAACAGCTCGTTTAAAATGGCACTCCCGTTTCTGCCGTCTGTATATTTTAACGCACTGTATATCGCTTCGGTGGCAAAGTTATATCCGCTCCCCCCTTTGTCGATATGATATCCCCAACCGCCGATGCGATGGCGTTTTCCGTTCGACTGAGCGAATGCTATAACTCCGGTTCCCATTATTACAACAACGCCGTCCTCGCCTCCAAGAGACATTTCAAGCACATTTTCGGCATCGCTTCCGTTAGAAAAAGCACCAAAGTTAAAGCAGGAAAGGTATCCATTTATCAAACGTCTGTTGTCGCCCGATATGCCACCTCCCGCTAAGCCCGCAAAAAGAGATACCTCACACAGTCTGATGCCGTTACATACAGTATGTATTCCTTGTTCAAGGATATTTTTGACATTTTCCATTCCGACATCCCCGGGGTTTGAAGGCCCCAATACAACTCGTGCTATTTCATTTTTGTCGGTATCGGTTAGGAGAAATTCTGTTTTTGAGCCGCCACCATCTATGCCGAGTAAATATTTTATTTTCGGGATCGTACTGTAAACCAGCGAGTCGAGCGTTACTCCGAAAAAATCGGCGAGCCTGCACAGATTTTCGATGGCAGGAAGGGTGTTTCCAAACTCCCACTTTTCTATGGTCTTTTCGGAATAGCAGAGAGTTTCAGCAAGCTGAGCGCGGGTGTAGCCACGCTTTTTTCTCAGCGCCTTGAGGTTAGAGCCAAATGTCATAGCTTTATCATTCATTTTTTATCACCACCGTCTTTATTATATAGTCTCTAAACGTGAAAATCAAGAGTATTTTTCATAAGAAAAAGCGAAAATTCCTATCTGTGGTAGGTGTTTTGGTGCTTTGTGCAGAAAACTTATTTTCGAATTTTTTAGATAATGTGAAGAGAACAGGGTATTGACAAAAGGAGTTAAATGTGGTAAAATATATTGCAAACCAAAAGCAAATCAAAAGTTAAATATAAGAAAACGAAAAGAGATAACAAATAATGGGACAGTATATCGGAATTGATATAGGCACTACATCATTAAAGGCTGCTGTTTTTGATGAGAACGGTGTCCGTAAAGCTTTGAAATGTGTAAACTATAGTTTGCAAACCGATGCAGAGACAGGATATATCGAGTTTGATGCCGAGCAATATTTTCAGATGTGCGAAAAAGTAATAGCCGAGCTTCAAACCGAGTGCGGCATTATCGATGCGCTTTCGATAGATACACAGGGTGAGACTCTTATCCTTGCCGACAAGGACGGCAAACCGCTTTGCCCCGCTATAGTCTGGCTTGACAACCGCGCGCAGAGCGAAGCTGACGATATAGCGAAGGAATTCGGTCACAAGCAGGTCTATGACGTGACGGGACAGCCCGAAATAACGGCTACCTGGCCCGCATCGAAGCTCTTGTGGGTGCGCCGTAATAAGAGCGATATATTCAATTCAATAGATAAGATATTTATGCTGGAGGACTGGATATTATACCGTCTGACAGGCAACTTTGTCACAGAGCCGACAATTCAGTCGTCAACAATTTATTATGATATTCATAATATGTCCTGGTGGCAGAAAATGCTCGATTATATCGGAATATCCGAAAAAAATCTTCCGAAGGTCGTCGAAAGCGGAGTACCTGTCGGTACATATAAAGGCATAACAGTGGTGTCGGGAACTCTCGATCAGATAGCGGGAACTATCGGTGTCGGTGTTGTCGATGAGACTAAGATAAGCGAAATGACAGGCACTATTATGGCTATATGCGTTATGAAGGACGAGCCTCCCGCATACAGAGAGGACAGTATAGTACCCTGTCACTTACACGCAATAAAGGGTAAATACTGTATGATACTCTGGTCGGCGACTGCGGGAATGGCTCTGAAATGGTTTAAAGAACAGTTTGCATCCGACATGTCATTTGCGGATATAGATAAAATTGCCGAAGGGGTATCTGCGGGATGCGACGGAATGACGATGCTTCCATACTTTTGCGGCTCGGTCATTCCTCATTACAATCCGCAGGCAACTGCAAGCTTCTCGGGTGTTACTCTTGCTCACACGAAGGCTCACTTTGCGCGTTCTATTATGGAAGCGGTCGCATTTATGCTTCGTGATAATCTTGAATACGCTCAAGCCCCCTGTGACAGTGAGCTTCGTATCACAGGCGGCGCGGCATCGAGCCGACTCTGGTCGGAAATAATGGCAGATGTTACAAAAAGAACTCTGCACACGGTAAGCGAGTCGGAAACCGCCTGCCTCGGCGCTGCTATATTGGCTATGGTAGGAGTTTCACGCTATGCCACCGTTGAGGATGCCGTAAAAGCTACGGTAAAAACAAAGAAAACCTATTGCCCGAGCGGAGCAGATTATACTTCTGCTTATGACCGCTATCGCGCTTTGGATAAAAAAATGAATCAAAGGAGTAAATAAGATGTATAAGCCTTATAAGATCCGTGCCCCTTACTTTGAAGTGGGACCAAAATGTATTATGTGGGGCGAGCGTATGCTCAAATTGGCAAAAACAATTGATAAAATTGCTTACAAATATGACCTGGATGTCATAGTTACACCTCAATATGCCGACATTCGTCTTATAGCTGAGAATACGGAATATATTCACGTTTACGCTCAGCATATGGATCCCCTCTATCCCGGCAGAGGTCTCGGCTCTGTTCTTCCCGAGTCTGTAAAAGAGGCGGGAGCGGTCGGAGTTATGCTCAATCATGCTGAGAAGAAGCTTGATATGGAGACGATAAAAGCGACTATAGCCCGTGCCGATGAAATAGGTCTCGCTACAATAGTCTGCGCCGACAGTGTAGAGGAGGTTGCCGAGATCGCGCGTATGGCGCCTAACCTCATAGTTGCAGAGCCTACCGAGCTTATCGGTACAGGTGTGGCGAGCGATATGGGATACGTAAAGGATACAATAGAAGCGGTACGTAAGATAAACCCCGATATCATGGTGCTTCAGGGCGCAGGTATTTCGGGTCCCGACGATGTCGCTAACGTGATCCGCGCAGGCGCGCAGGCAACAGGCTGTACAAGCGGAATACTTAAGGCGGCAGATCCCGAGGCGGCAGCAGAGGAAATGCTTTATGCTCTCCGCAAGACATGGGACGAGGTACATAAATAATGAATAAAGAAATTCTTGACAGCGCAATGAACGCTTTCGCTATTGAAAGCGAGTCGCTCTTAAAGACCGCTGAGGTGCTTGACCGTGAGGAATTTGCGCGCGCGGTAGAGGTTCTTTCCAAGGCAGAGCGCATAGGAGCTTCGGGCTGCGGACATACGGGCATCGCATGTCAGCATTTTGCGCATCTTATGTGCTGCATCGAGCGCCCCGCAAGATTTATTTCACCAGCGGAGGCAGTCCATGGAGGTCTCGGATTTTTGCAGAAGGGTGACGTTATCCTGCTCGCTTCCCGCGGCGGCAAGACGGACGAGCTTATGCAGATAGCCGATGTATGCCGTCAGAAAGGTGTAACTATCATCGGTGTTACAGAGAATACTTCATCGTTACTTGCCGAGAAGTCGGATATAGTGCTTGCTATGGCAGTGACGAGAGAATGTGATAAATATAACTGCCAGGGAACAACAAGCTTTGCGGTCACGTCTGCAATATTTGACGCTTTGCAGACCGCCTTGGTAGAGGTAACAGGCTTTCAGAACGAGAGCTTTGCTGTCATTCATCCCGGCGGCGCGGTAGGAAAGCGCCTTAACAAAAAATAAATAAAATTTTATATACAAAAGCAGAAAAAACCATGGAAATGAAAATTTTTCAGAAAGAAATTGAGCTTCAGTCAAGAGGCTGGATCCCCACCTTCCACGACATCAGAAAGGAAATCCTCGACATAGTTGA
>SVQV01000055.1 GCA_015065175.1 Oscillospiraceae bacterium
GAAAATGCCGCATCGTTTACGTATTTACCTAAAACCCAGGTATCTACCGTATTATATAACTGCTGAAACACACTTCCGATAAGCAAAGGGAGGGCAAAAACAATTATATGCTTCCATATACTTCCCTCTGTCATATCGACGTCTGTTTTTTTCTTCGGAACTATTCTCTTAAGTACTGTGACAAGCGACATATTAAACCTTCTTCCATTAAAATGTCAATTCAATCCATTTCAAATATTCTTTTAACTGTTTCTATATTCAATGCGTGGTTTTTTTCGGTCTGCTTTTTGTCAAAAAGCGATGCTATAGTGCTGACACGTCTTACACATAGTATAGTGTCATCAGGAAGAACCGAAAGTCCCGGCATATTTCCAAAAACTGTACTGCTCAGCTTAACTCCGTATTCTCCGAAATATTCAACCTCTGCACCGTTCACATATTCACCGATAGGCAAAAATCCGTCTGCCTCGGCTACTCTTTCGAATAGGAATGGGCTAAGCAAGCATATAGTAGCCTCTCCCGAAAGAATTTCCTGATCGAAAAGCTTAAGATTATCGGATATAAGAGTGTAATTAGCCTCATAGCCCTCTTCAACTTCTGAAATTTCCTCGGGCGACATAATGAAAAGCTCTCTTATCGCAATGTTGACCTTTCCGTCACCGTCTTTATCCTCTACTACACTGTAGAAATCCTTTTCTATATCCAGAACCTCTTTATGACTCAACTGACAGGGACCTGCATACATAATATATGAATCATAGGAATTGTTCTGCACTGCCTGAACCGTGCATATGACTCCCACTATGAGCAGAAAGGCTACCAACAATGTCACCCATTTATAGTGGTACCAATAATTCTCAAGCCACAGTCCCGCTTTGGATTTCGGCTTTTCTATCGCTTTGTTTGTTTTTCCGTTCATTTTTTCTCCTTTCAAAACCGCATTAAGACTTCTTTCTGTCTACGCACTGTGAAATCAAGTTGTAGTCATTAGTTAATATCGTATCAATGCCCAACTCCAAAAACTCTTTTGTTTCCTTTCGGTCATCCGACCAGAAAACGTTGCATCTCACTCCGTGAGCATGGGCTTTATCTATCATTTCTTTATTGAAATACGGCTTATAAAGCTGTACCTTTTCGCATCCGTACTCGATAGCTCTGTCAACTATTTCCCAAGGTCTTGCGCTCAAATGTCCTACGCAAACGGGAATTTCGGGTGCATATTTTTTGAACTGCTTTATCTGCGTGTCGGTCTCAAGCATAAAATAAGAATGCTTCTCCGCCCCGTATTTTTTCAAGAGGTCTATTATTTTCTTCATTATGTCCTCGGGATAGGGCGTATCATCATAAGAGAGCGGCTTGATATGAATATTCATTATTACCTGACAGGAAAACTTACGCAATATTTCTTCGAAGGTAACAATTCCGAGACCTGCGAATTTTTCACCGAATTTAGAGCCGAAGTCATATTTTTTAAGCTCGTCTAATGTGTAATCGGTGACAAATCCAGTGCCGTTGCTTACTCTGTCAAGGCTCCTGTCGTGAATAGATACTATCTCTCCGTCTGATGTAGGCCAGAGGTCAAACTCTATTTCCTCGGCAGAGAGTGCTACAGCCGCGCCGAAGGCGGGCATACTGTTTTCGGGAGCGACTCTGCTGAAGCCTCGGTGTGCGCAAACTCTCGGATAGGAGAGCGTTTTTTCGTCTTTTATGACAGCGCTTCCCGCGGCTCTGTATTGCCACGGTTTTCTGCCGTATTCTATATATTCGTGATGAGGAGCAGGCGGATTTCCGAAGCCTGCGGGCTTATAATGCTTATCCTTGGGGTCAAACTCGACGGTTTCTTTGCCGAATTTACCCTTCATATTGCATAGCACCTTGCCGTAAGGAGAGACAGCCATGCTCGCTCCGCAAATATCGGAAATTTCATCAAAGCTGACAGAGGAGCGCAGAACATATGCATTAGTATTATACGCTAAAAATCTGCACATCGTTTCTATAGCCTCGTGGCTGTCGCTTCTCTGCAATGAACAGCCAATGATAATATCTACATTCTGTCTTGCTATATTAGCGAACGCCTCATAAAAATAAAAATCGTAGCAGGTTAGAAAGCCGAAGCGCAGTCCTTCAAGCTCAAGCACATACGGCTCGGAAAATTCAAAGGTATAATCTGAATCCAACTCCAGAGTTTCCAACTCAAGCGGCGGGAGATGCTTTTTAAAATATTTTCCTACAAGCTCACCCTGTCTGTTATAGGCATATGTAGTATTTCTGTAATTGCCGTTTATCTCATAAAGCGCATTTACAAAAACCATAGCGTTACATCTTTTTGCGGTCTCTATACACTTTGACAGTAATGTATCTATATACTTTTTATGATAAAAGAATGTCTCCTCTTTTGTCGAGGTTGCGCAGGGGACGTCACTGTACTCGGGCAGAACGATTATGTCCACAGACTCATCGCACTCATCAAGCATCTTCATCTTGTAGTCAAAGTATTCATCCGAAAAAGAGGTATCGTTCGAATACGGAACCTGAATAATACACGCTTTCATAGCATTAAGCTCCTTTCAAATCTGAATAATTTTCCTTTATAAAGCATTACAAGCTAACCCAAGATATCTTGGGTTAGCTTTGTATAATCAGTCTTGAGGTTTCATTGTGGGGAACAAAAGCACGTCACGGATAGATGCGCTGTCGGTAAGGAGCATAACAAGTCTGTCTATACCGAAGCCGAGACCGCCTGTAGGAGCGAGACCGTATTCAAGCGCGGTTACGTAATCGTAATCGACCTGTGCCGTGGTGTCGGGCTCCTGCGCGCGCTTCAAGGCTACCTGGCGCTCAAATCTTTCCTTCTGGTCGATAGGATCGTTAAGCTCGCTGAACGCGTTTCCGAATTCCATAGCATTTATGAAATACTCGAAGCGCTCTGTAAATGCAGGCTCATCGGGCTTTTTCTTCGCGAGAGGACTGTTTTCAACAGGATAATCGTAAATAAATGTAGGCTGAATGAGCTTTTCTTCGACATAAGCGTCAAACAGCTCTATAAGAACTGTTCCCTTTGTAGCGTCGGCGGGAACCTCTACATGCATCTTCTTCGCACACGCTCTCGCGTCCTCGTCGCTTTCCCATTCATAATAATCGCAGCCTGCGTACTTCTTGACAGCCTCTGCCATAGTCAGACGCTCCCAATTGCCCATATGGATCTCAGTGCCCTGATACATAATATCAAGACTTCCGCAAACCTTCTCCGCAAGCAGCTTATAAAGCTCTTCAACCAGATCCATCATACCCTTGTAATCGGTATATGCCTGATAAAGCTCTATTGTTGTAAATTCGGGGTTGTGCTTAGTGTCCATACCTTCATTTCTGAAAATACGGCCTACCTCGTATACTCTCTCCATACCGCCGACAATAAGCCTCTTAAGATAAAGCTCGGTCTCTATACGGAGATACATATCCATATCAAGTGTGTTATGATGTGTAACGAAGGGGCGGGCTGTAGCTCCTATTTCAAATGGGGTAAGGATAGGAGTATCAACCTCCAAAAATCCCTTACTGTCGAGATAATTTCTTATCTCCTTAAGGATAAGGCTACGCTTTACGAAGGTATCCTTAACCTCGGGATTTACAATAAGGTCAACATATCTCTGTCTGTAACGAAGGTCTGTATTTGTAAGACCGTGGAACTTCTCGGGCAGAGGAAGCAAGGATTTTGAGAGCAAAAGGAGCTTCTGCGCATGTACCGAGATTTCTCCTGTCTGCGTCTTGAATACAAATCCTTCAAGTCCGATGATATCGCCGACATCCCATTTCTTGAAATCGGCGTAAACGTCCTCGCCTACATCGTCGCGCTTAACATAGCACTGAATCTTTCCGTCGCCGTCAAGAAGGTGCATAAATGAAGCCTTACCCATAATTCTGCGGCTGACAATTCTTCCCGCAATTCTTACGGTCTTACCTTCAAGATTGTCGAAATCGGCAAATATCTGACCGCTTTTTGCAGTTACATCGTATTTTGTTATTTCAAAAGGATTCTTGCCTGCGGCTACCAAAGCGGCAAGCTTATCCTTTCTTACCTGAAGCTCGTTTGTTGAGTTTGTTTCAACATTATTGTTTGCGCCCATTTTAACTGTCCTTTCCTGCTTACGCTCTCGATACCGAAAGAATGTGAAGATGTACTGTGTTTCCGTTAGGAAGCTCTACAGGTATCTGATCGCCTGTTCTCGCACCTATAAGAGCCTGACCTATAGGAGACTGGTCGGAAATCTTTCCGTGTACGGGGTCGGTCTCGTAAGAGCCTACAATGTGATAAGTTATATCCTTGTCTCTCTCCTGATTGTGAACCTCAACTATAGAGCCTACGCTCACAACAGAAGAGTCTATCTCGCTGTCATCTACTACATGCGCATTTTTTATAAGCTCTTCAAGCTCAAATGCTCTTGCGGCAAGCTTTGCCTGCTCGTTTTTTGCTTCATCGTATTCACTGTTCTCGGAAAGGTCGCCGAAGCTTCTTGCCTGAGCAATATCCTTCTTGTTTCTCTCCATATCAACGTGTCTGATATGGTCAAGCTCATCCTGCAACGCCTTAAAGCCTGCGGCGGTATAATTTCTCTGCTTATCTGACATGATTTTTCTCCTTTTATAAGGTGTTATATTAAATGTTTTTAATTACCTATAGCGCTCATTACGCGGATCATACGAAGAATTTCTTCAATGCCGTCCTGCAACTGTGTGTCCTCTTCGTCTGTAAGCTTATAGAGGTTCTTATTCTGCGCTTCTTCGGAAAGCTCCGATAAAATATCAGGCTCAATGCCTATTCCGTCATAGTTTTCACTGTACGGAGGCGCATAATAGAAATAAGTTATAGTAACAACAGAACCGTCCGGCTCATCGTTTTCATCTGTCAAAGAAACACCTCTCTGACCTACACCCTTTCCGTAGGTCTTGACGCCTATAACGGTCGCCGCGTCATAATCGTTAAGCGACGAGGTGAAAAGCTCGCCAGCGCTTGCGGTATTCTGATTAGCAAGCACTACCATTGGCAGCTTTATCTCGTGGTTTTCATAATATTTGTTGAAATAGCGGAAGAAGGGACTGCAATCTTCAACCGAGGATATTGTGTAATTATTTGCGGAATTTTTATATTCCATATGCACGATAGGTCCGTCGGGAAGAATATATTCAAGTATAGCAACAACCGCATCAAGCGTGCCGCCGGGATTGTTTCTCACGTCAAAAACAAGTCCCTTTGCGCCCTGCTCTTCGAGAGCGGTGTATGCTTCTACAAACTGAACATAGGTCTTTGCGTCAAATGAAGTTATTCTTATATAACCTATATCGTTTTCCTTCATTTCATATTCTACGGTAATTTCCGTGACCTTGTCTCTTATGACATCGAAGGAAATTCTTTCCCCTTCTCTGTCTATAGTGAGATTAACGCTTGTTCCTATTTCGCCTCTTACCATATCTATCGCTTTGTAATATCCAAGCTCTACGATATCCTCGCCGTCCACCTCAACTAAAATGTCACCGGGAAGAATACCTACCTTATCGGCGGGGCTTTCCGAAAAAACGTTTAAAACTTCTATATATCTGCTCTCTGTCATTGTGACGCTGACACCTATGCCCGCGTATTCACCGCTGACATCGTCGCTGTACTCCTCGTAAGCCTTGGCATCATAATAATAAGCGTATTTATCGCCCATTTCGTGAAGATACGCATCAATAAAAGCGGTCGTTGCTTCATCGACTGTTGTTATTTCTTCTAAATCTATAGTTTCGGCAATTGCTTTTATTACTTCGGTACCTATCTCGCTGTAGGGCTTATATTCACCTATATAGAGTGTTTCAAATATCTCCTGCACCTGCAAGAGCTTGCCGTAATCCACCAGAGCAAGGAACTTATTCATCTGCTCCTGATCAAATGTATGCTCTACCGTAGGATCTGTAACCAAAGGGCTTTGCGTTGTTACGGGCGATTCGGTTGTTTCGGCGGTCTCTGTTATGCTCGGTATATCATTTTCATCGCAACCGTATAGCGAAAGCGAAAGAAGAACAATAGTTAAAACGAGGCATAAAGCGCTGCCAAAACTATATTTCATTTTTCTTTTCATTTCAAAATTCTCCGTACATCCTTTACAGGATAAAAATTATAACACAGGTAAAACAAAAAATTTGTCGTATAAATCAGAATTTAGTGGGGCGGTTTATAAGATATCTCTTAACCATAAGAGCTACCTTGAAGGTTACCGCCTGATCGAATTCACGCAAATCAAGTCCTGTTATCTTGCGAATCTTTTCAAGTCTGTAAACCAAGGTATTTCTATGCACAAAAAGCTTTCTTGAAGCCTCTGAAACATTGAGGTTATTTTCAAAGAAGGTCTGTACTGTTGTAAGAGTCTCTCTGTCAAGCGATTCAAGTGATCCCTTTTTGAACACTTCCTGTAAGAAGATATCGCAAAGTGTGGTGGGAAGCTGATATATAAGACGTCCGATACCGAGATTATCATAACAGATAACGTCCTTTTCGGTATCAAATACCTTTCCTACCTCAAGAGCTATTCTCGCTTCCTTATACGCTCTGCCGAGGTCTTTCAGTGACTCTGAAAGCGTGCTGACACCTATAGACGCCTTAGCGTAAAACTCGGTATTGAGTGTCTGAACGATAGACTCAGCCAGCTCCTCAGCCTCGGAAAGCTCATAATTCTCACCGACCTCCTTAACAAGAACGAGATCCTGCTCGCTCACGCTGATAACATAATCGTGAGCCTTGTCGGGAAACATTCCCTGCAAAATATCGTAAGGAAGCATATCGGTCTTCGCGCCAAACTTGATTATCAAAACTATACGCTTGCCCTCAATATCAAAGTGAAGCTCCTTACTCTTAACATATATATCGCTCGGGAGAATGTTGTCAAGCATAATATTCTTTATAAAGGAAGATTTGTCGTGCTTCTCATAATAAAGATTTTTAATTCCGCCGAGAGTAACCGCTAAAATGCCCGAAGACATTTCTGCTCTGTCATCGGTGCCCTCAACAAAAACGGCAAACTCATCGTCCTGTCCGTTTTCTCCTATATAACGATATGTATATCCGCCTATAACCGCAATAGAACCCGAATACGCAAGCTCTTCTCTCACGCCATCTCGGGATTCTCCTATCTGTGAATGCTCACTGCAAGCGACAACGATTCCGTTTTCGTCAATAACACCTACCGTACGTCCGACTGTTTCCCTCGTGCGCTGCATAACACTCTGAAAAATACGATTAGACATAGATTTTCATTTCCTTTCGGTTTATAAAAATATAATGAAAAAATTTTAGCTTAAAGTTATCTGAAAAAGTATAAAGCCAAATTTCGACATTCTGCGCATTTTAGTTATACTGTACGATATTGTAATATATTTTTTGTCAAATTTCAATAGAAAAATATGAATAAATATAAAAATTTACAAATTTTAAGGCTGTTTTTTATACAAATTGCCCCTATCCGTTACAATTCATAGAAAAAGGCTATAGAGGAAAGAGCAAAAATCGGCGCGGTCTCACATCTGAGTATTCTTTTTCCGAGTGACACGGGTATTATTCCGCATTTCTCGACGCGCTCGGCTTCCGAGCTTGAAAAGCCTCCTTCGCTACCTATTACCACAGAAAGAGAACGAACGCCCTCTCCCTTTTGTGAAAGAAGCTCTTTCAGTGACAGAGTATGGCAGTCCTCATAGCAAAAAATCGCAAGGTCCGACTCTGAGGCTTTTCCGAGCATTTCGGAAAAGCTTAAAGGAGCTTTGACCTCAGGCAGTCTTGCGCGCCCGCACTGCTTTGCCGCCTCTGTGGCAATTTTATTCATCCTCAAAAGCTGCTTATCTATTTTATCCGCCTTCGGACGTTTTACACAGCGCTCGCTTTCAAAGGGAGTAATATAAGCAGCTCCAAGCTCGACCGCCTTCTGAATGATAAGCTCTAACTTGTCGCCCTTTGGAAATGCCTGATACACATGTATCTCCAAGGGAGGCTCTCCCTCGCCCTTTCGGGTTTCGCATATTTTTGCCTTTACAGTCTCGCCGTCAAGGTCGGAAAGAACACAAATGTATTCGTTTCCGTCCCGATCGCATACCGTGATCTCCTCTCCTGCCGCCATACGTAAGGAAAAGGAGATGTGATGCGCATCATCTCCCAAAAGAGTTATATATTCACCGTCTATATTTTCTTCGCAAACAAAAAATCTCGGCATAGCATCCTCACTTTTTCGCTTATTACGCGCGCTCGGCGATAATAGCGAGCCAGTCATTTTCCTTTTTCTGCTCTATAGCTCTGTAGCCGTTTTCTTTAAGCGCGGCATATATCTCCTCGGCTCTCGGCTCGATTATTCCCGAAAGAATTATTTTTCCGTTTTCTGCTAAGTACTTGTCCATTTCGGGCAACATTCTCAGGATTATATCTGCGACTATGTTAGCTAATATAAGATCGTATTTTCCGTTTGAGAGATCAACAGAGTCAAAAAGGTCGGATGTGCCGCAAACGATGTTCTTGGCACCGTCTGCTTCAACATTTTCCCGTGCTACCTTGACGGCATCGGGGTCAACGTCGTAGGCGTTACAGCTCTTAGCGCCTAATTTAGATGCGCAGATAGCGAGTATTCCGCTTCCGCAGCCCATATCAAGCACTCTCTCGTTTCCGCTCATTCTGTCCTGCATAAGCTCTATAACAAGACGTGTCGTTTCGTGCGTTCCCGTACCGAAAGCCATACCCGGATCCATTCGGAGAATTATCTCGCCGTCAGACGCTTCATAATCCTCCCATGCGGGTACTATCGTAATTTTCCCGAGCTTTATCGGCTTATAATACTTTTTCCAGCTCTCCGCCCAGTCCTCGTCGCAAACGCTCTCAAGCGTTATTGCGGCATCAATACCGATAGAGCGAAGCCGTTCCTTAAGGAAAGATGCATATTCGGCAGGAGATTTTTCCTCGGAAATAAAAATTGACGCCTGAGCATAATCCTTATCAGCGTTTAAAATTGCCTCATCTATCAAGTCACCGTACATACCGTTTACAGTAACGTCGCTGTAATCCTCTATCATAAGATTACTGTCAAGCATACACATTACGGCACATAGGTCATCAAATTTATCTTTTTTAGATCTTGCCGTCAGCTTTGTCCAACATTCTGCCATTTTCTTACCTCTTTAATATCATTGTTTATTTGGTTTTTCAATTCTTCTATGGACGAAAAACGCTTTTCGTCACGGATAAAGGACAAAAACTCAACCTTTATCGTCCTTCCGTACAGGTCTCCGTCATAATCCAATATATGTGTTTCGCAATTCATATTTCCGTCCGTATCAACAGTCGGGCGCACTCCCACATTAGTAACCGAATAATAGTACTTTCCGTCAAGCATTACTCTCGTAACGTAAGAGCCGCTTCTGATATCAACGATATTTTCGGGAATTTTCTGATTGGCGGTCGGGAAGCCTATAATGCGACCGAGACTTTTTCCGTGACAGACCTCAGCGGAAAGCGAAAACGGTCTGCCTAAAAGAATACGGGCGCTTTCCATGTCCCCTTTTGCTATGAAGCTTCTTATTTCGGTAGAGCTTACAGGCTCGCCTTTATAAAGGTAAGGAGGACACACTATACATTCAGCCCCGTTTTGCTTCATAAGAGACACAAGCGTGTCCGTGTCGCCTGCGGCGTCTTTTCCGAAGCGGAAATTATATCCGCAGACAGCTACCTCCGCGCAACATACTCCGAGCAGTATCTCGGAGACAAATTCTTCGGGAGACATATTTTTTACGGTTTCAAAATCGAGCAGAATCGCATAATCCATACCGAGAAGCGAAAACTGCTCAAGCCTTTCCTCTTCGGTGCAGAGATGACGGGCACCGTGCTTCATTTTGGTGCTTCCCTCCTCCGAAAAGGTAAGCACCGCCGAAGCTATATTTCTTCGCTCGGATTCATTTGCCGCAGACAAAAAAAGGGAACGGTGTCCCAAATGGACTCCGTCAAAAAATCCAAGCGCCACTGCCGTTTTTTTCAAAACGGTAGTGGCTTTTTTCGTGTGCAGATCAAGTATTCTCAAAAGTTTGAGTTCAGATAACTTTTCAAAAGCAAAGCAAGCAGCTCGTCCCTATCAACCTTGCGGATAAGACTGCGCGCGCCGTTATGATTAGTTATATAGGTCGGATCCTCGGAGATAATGTATCCGACAAGCTGATTTATGGGATTGTATCCCTTTTCCTTCAAAGCCTGGTAAACCGAGCCCAACACCCGACGTATCTCAATATCCTGATCGGAGGGCTTTGTAAAAGTTATGGTCTTATTTTCGTTACTCATTTTTTTAATTCCTTTCATTTTCGGAATTCATCATTTTACATATCTATTATACACTTATTTTTTTAATATGTCAACAATAATATTATATATACTTTTAATTTGTTGACAAATTCCGTTCCGTGTGATAAAATATTAAGCAAATAAAAATGAAAAGAGACTTATATGAAATTTGAACTGGTTGCGACCTGTCTTTTCGGTTTAGAGCATCTGCTCGGCGAGGAAATAGACAATTTAGGGTATGAAAGAATAAAGACTATAGACGGCAGAGTCAGCTTCTTGGGAGACTTTGAAGCGGTCGCTATAGCTAATATTTTTTTGCGTTATGCCGAGAGAGTTTATATTAAATTAGGCGAATTTACGGCAGAGACCTTTGAAGCACTTTTTGAAGGCACAAAAGCGCTTCCGTGGGAGACCTGGATAGGAAAGAACGACGCCTTCCCCGTGAAGGGGCATTCGATAAGCAGCGCTCTTTTTTCAATTCCCGACTGCCAGAAGATAGTCAAGCGCGCCGTTGTTTCAAGGCTCTCGGATGCCTACGGAATAAAGTGGTTTGAGGAAAGCGGGATAAAATATCAGATAGAATTTTTTATCCTCAAAAATTCCGCTTCGCTTATGATAGACACGTCAGGACTTCCGCTTCACAAACGCGGCTACCGCACGGAAGCGAATGCCGCTCCCATAAGAGAGACCTTGGCAGCCGCAATAGCCGCCACATCACGTCCCCGAGAAAATGTTCTTTTATGGGACCCCCTTTGCGGCTCGGGTACTATAGCTATCGAGGGCGCTATGCTTATAAACAATATAGCGCCGGGCAGAAGCCGTCATTTTGCCGCAGAGCAATTCCCTCTTATTCCGTCAGAGGTCTGGAAAAACGCGAGGGAGGAAGCCTTTGATACCGAGCTTCACACCGCGTTCCAAGCATATGCCTCCGACATAGACGAGAGCTGTGTTGAGCTTGCGAAAAGCAACTGTAAGCGCGCGGGTGTATCTCAATACGTAAAATGCTTCCAAGCCGACGCCAGAAAAATAAGCTCTGACGGAAGGCGAGGCACGATAGTCACAAATCCGCCCTACGGAGAGCGCTTGCAGACAAAGGAAGAAGCGCAAAGGCTCTATCGGGAGTTAGGAATAAAATTCCGAAGTCTCGCTCCTTGGCAGGTATATGTTATAACCTCGGACGACGGCTTTGAAAAGCTTTACGGAAGACGAGCCGACAAGGTAAGAAAGCTCTATAACGGAATGATTCCCTGCTATCTATATCAGTTCTTCAAAAATAACAAATAAAGCAAAAAAGGTATAATCCTCTTTCTTTCGGTTACACTTTTATCCGTAAAGAAAGAGGATTTTTTATGAATATATTATCTAAAGTATACAGCGAAAACGTTGGCTCGCTCGATACACTTTTGCGGGTAGAGGAAAGCTTCGACCTCATAAGCAGGCACCTCACGATAGGCAAGGACGAAGGGACGTTTTATTATATAGACGGATTTGTAAAGGACGGAGTGATGCAGAAAATATTTCAGTATTTTCTGACACTTAAGGATATGTGTCCGGGAGAAAGCTCCGCAAAACGATTTGCGAGCAGACACGTGCCTTACGTAGAGGTAGACATAAGCTCGGACGTTGACGCGCTTGTTCTTGCGGTCCTTTCGGGTTCTGTCGTAATGCTCGGCAGCACCTTTGAAGATAAAGCTATAATAATAGATGCGAGAACATATCCCGCGAGAAGCACCGAGGAGCCTGACAACGACAGAGTAATGCAGGGCGCGAAGGACGGCTTTGTGGAAACCTTGATATTCAACACCGCATTACTTCGCAGACGTGTACGTGACACACGCCTTACAATGCTTTACAAGAATGCGGGAGGCTCGTCAAAGACCGACATAGTAATATGCTATATGGACGGTCTGGCAGACAAAAAATACGTGGAAAAGCTATCAAAAAAAATAGACGAGATCTCTCCCAAGGCTCTGACGCTCGGATATATGAGCTTGGCTGAAAGTCTCATAAAAAGAAGGTGGTACAATCCGTTTCCGAAGATAAGAACGCTTGAGCGTCCCGATGCCGCCGCCTCCGAAATAATGGAGGGCAAGGTGCTTATAATCTGCGATACCTCACCGCAGGTAATGGTACTTCCCACCTCGATTTTTGACTTCTGGCAGGAGACTAATGACTATTACTTCCCTCCATTGACGGGTTGTTATCTACGCATAATCCGCCATTCTGTCTTTATATTATCGCTCATTCTGACACCTACTTGGCTGCTGCTTTTGCAAAACCAGGATATTCTTCCGACAAGTCTCAACTTTATATTGCCTCAATCTCCCGGCGGTATGCCCATACTCTTACAGCTTTTACTCTGCGAGCTTGCGATAGACGGACTTAAGCTTGCATCAATGAACACGCCCAATATGCTTTCGAACTCCTTAAGTGTTATAGGTGGTCTTATACTCGGAGATTTTGCCGTACAGATAGGCTGGCTTTGCGGAGACGTTATATTTTATTCTGCGGTAGTTGCTATCGCAAGCTTTTCGCAACAAAACTATGAGCTTGGATACGCCTTTAAGTTTTTGAGAATAATTATTTTAGTACTCACTTCCCTGCTTGGACTTACGGGATATGTAATAGGTCTTCTGTTGGTTCCTCTGTTGCTTGTCACCAACGAGACCGTAAACGGAGGGCACAGCTACCTCTACCCGCTCATTCCTTTTAACGCAAAAGCGTTTTTCAGGTTGTATTTCAGACTGAAAAAGAATGACTTTGAGAAAAAAATTGAAAAAAATCAAAATTTTAGTGAAAAAACACTTGACAAACGGTAAATTTGTGGTATAATGTGTAAGTACCGTTCAGGTATACCCTTGCAATAGCGGGGGACATTGCGGCATCGCCAAGCGGTAAGGCACCAGACTCTGACTCTGGCATTACCTAGGTTCGAATCCTAGTGCCGCAGCCACGATTGGTGACCGATTTAGATGACATCGGTCAAACCCCAGAGCCTGTAAGGGTTCTGGGGCTTTTTTATGCAAAAAAATAAGGTGAAAATAAAAAGATGACATTGGGGTAAAAATCGGGTTTTCCAG
>SVQV01000056.1 GCA_015065175.1 Oscillospiraceae bacterium
TACATAACCGTCATCGGCTTCGGGTGCTTCGTCCATAAGCGAGAAAATTCTTTCTCCGCCCGCAAGTCCCATAACGATAGCGTTTATCTGCTGTGAAAGCTGATTTATGTTACCCGTAAACTGCTTTGTCATGTTGAGGAAGGGAACAAGCACGCTTATATCGAATAACATTCCCGAAATACTGAGGTTAGGTGTATCCAGAATTATGAAGAGACCGCCGACTAATGCAATTAAAACGTAAAGCACGTTACCTATATTCATTATGATAGGGCCGAGCGTATTCGCAAAAGCGTGCGCGCGGTAGCTGTCCTCAAAAAGAGCGTTGTTTATCTCGTCAAAATCGGCGGTGCTTTCTTCTTCGTGGCAGAAAACCTTAACGACCTTCTGTCCGTTCATTATTTCCTGAATAAAGCCCTCAGCACGACCGATAGATTTCTGCTGACGGATGAAATACTTCGCCGAGCCGCCGCCTATCTTCTTTGAAACGAACATCATTGCGACAACACCGACAAGCAGTACAAGCGTGAGCCAGATGCTGAAATAAAGCATAATGCCAAAGACACATATAACTATTGTAAATGCCTGCAAAAGCGCGGGAAGCGATTGCGAAACAAGCTCACGAAGCGCATCTATGTCATTGGTGTAACGGCTCATTATATCGCCGTGCTTGTTGGTGTCGAAGTACTTTACAGGCAAATTCTGCATTCCGTCAAACATCTTGCGGCGCATCTTGCACAAAAAGCCCTGTGTGATATGCGCCATAAGCATTGTCTGGAGTGTTATGGCAATAAGCGAAAGCAGATAAAGCCCCGCAAGAATAAGAACCATAGGCAGAATTTCTTTATATGCCGCCTCCCAGTCAAAGGTGAGCGTCCATTTTCCTATAGATTCGATTACGTTCTGTAAGAACAGAGCGGGAATTGCCGCCGTAACGGCAGAAAAGAGGATACAAAAAATAGTTATCGGAACCATAACGGGATAAAACTCAAAAAGCAGCTTCATTACCCGTCCGAGTACGTTTGTGTTTATCTTTCTTTTCGGAGGCTTTTGCATATTCTTACTCATTTTCTTCACCTCCGCTTACCTGCTGAGTGTAAACCTCGCGGTATATCTCGCTCTTTTCAAGCAGCTCCCCGTGAGTACCAATATCCGATATTGTACCGTTATCCATAACGATTATCATATCGGCATCCTGAACCGAGGAAATTCGCTGAGCGATTATAATTTTCGTGGTATCCGAAATATAGCTTGCAAAGCCTGCTCTTATAAGCGCGTCGGTCTTTGTATCGACAGCACTTGTGGAGTCATCGAGTATAAGTATCTTCGGCTTTTTAAGAAGCGCTCTTGCAATACAGAGTCTCTGCTTCTGTCCGCCCGAAACGTTTGTTCCGCCCTGTTCTATCTTGGTGTCATAGCCGTCGGGGAAGGAGCTTACAAAATCGTCTGCCTGCGCCAGCTTGCAGGCTTCTATTATCTCCTCGTCGGTGGCTTCCTTGTTGCCCCAACGGAGATTTTCCTTTATAGTGCCCGAGAAAAGCAGATTTTTCTGCAAAACCATAGCGACAGACGAGCGAAGTGTCTCGACATCGTAGTCACGCACGTCTATACCGCCTACCTTTACGCTTCCTTCCGTCACGTCATATAGACGGGGAATAAGCTGTACCAAGGTCGATTTGCTTGAGCCGGTACCGCCTATGATACCGACAGTCATACCCGAGCTTATATGAACGTTTATATCAGCCAAAGCGTTCTTTTCTGCCTTTGAAGAATACTTGAAGCAAACATTTTCAAAGTCAACAGAGCCGTCGCTAACCTCAGTTACGGGATTTTCGGGGTTATGTAAGGCAGGTGTTTCATCCAGCACCTCGCATATACGCTTGATAGACTCGCTCGACATAGTGAGTATTACGTATATCATAGAGAGCATCATAAGCGACATAAGCACCTGCATACCGTATGTAAGCATAGCCGATATCTGTCCGACGTCTATGTCAGCGCCGCCGCTCGTTATAGTCATCTTTGAGCCGACGAGCAAAACAAAGATCATATTGAAATAAACACAGAACTGCATAATAGGTCGGTTGAGAGCTACTATCTTTTCAGCCTTTGTGAAATCGCCGCGGATATCCTCTGCCGCAAGACCGAATTTTTCCTTTTCGTAATCCTCACGTGAAAAGCCCTTTACAACTCGCATTCCTCTGACATTTTCCTCAATAGACTCATTCAAGCGGTCATATTTTCTGAAAACTCTGCGGAAGGCGGGCATAGCCTTTTTACTTACCAAAAACAGACCCAAAGCAAGCACGGGAACTATGACCACAAACGTGGTGGCAAGAGCGCCGCCCATTACGTATGCCATAATAATAGAGAAGATAAGCATAAGAGGGCTTCGTATTGCTGTACGGATTATCATCATAAACGACATTTGCACGTTTGCTACGTCTGTCGTCATTCTTGTAACAAGAGAAGATGACGAAAATTTGTCTATATTCTCGAAGGTGTATGTCTGCACCTTGCGGTAAATGTCGCTTCTAAGGTTTTTGGCAAAGCCTGCCGAGGCTTTAGCGCAGGTAAATCCCGCAATTCCTCCGCACATAAGCGAAATGCAGGCTAAAACTACCAGCAAAACTCCTGTTTTGATTATATACGGCATTTCAATTCCGTTTTTAATGCGGTTTACAAGATTGGCGGTTATAAACGGAATAAACGTTTCTATTACCGCCTCAAGCACGATGAACAGGAGCGTAAGCAGAGTGGGCTTCTTGTATTCTCTGATACATCCTGCCATTTTCTTTATCATAATATCACCTTTCCTTAAACAGTAAAAATACTGAAAATTCTAACCTAATAATTATAACTCTTATATAATTATAAGTCAAGTAAATTTTAATAAGTCATTTTATGAATTTTTCTCTTATGTATGAAACTTATCAGTGCGATAAATTGCAATTTATACAAGTCTTATTTGCATAAAAACGGGTTCGGGATTTTTGAATTTTGAAAAGCTTGTCTCAGCACTTTTTTCTGTTCGAGTTGCTTAAGGCTTTGATTTGTTGCGTTTTCGGTATTCTGTCGGAGATACGCCCGTATACTTCCTGAATAATCTACTGAAATAAAGCGAATTTTCATAGCCTACTTCATTTGAAATCTCAGATATGTTTTGCATGGAATTTTCAAGATAGCCCTTTGCCATGGCAATTCTCAAAGAAATAATATATTGCATCGGAGATATTTTCATAACGCTTTTGAAGCTGTGAATAAACCAATTTACACTCATCAGATGTTCTGAGGCGTATTGCTCTATAGAAATCGGCTTATTGTAGTTATCCTTAAAAAAATGTGCGGCACGCTCGATATCGTTGATGGTGTCGTTTTTTGTTTCTCTGCCTTCTTTGATATAACGGTTGATCGTTATAAAGATATGATGCATGTAAAGGTTGATCATATCCTCGTGATTAACACGCTGAATTTGTAACTCCCGTATCATCTGATTGTATATCCAAGGATAATCGGGAGAAACTCCCGTATAAAATACGTTTTCATCATGTGGCAGCTCATAGCGCTCGAGATATTCCTCGACCTTCCGGCCGGTGAAATGTACCCAATATACCTCGGTTTTATCGACAGAGTAATAGTGGTATACCTGCGGCTCACGAGGACGGAACAAAATCATGTTACCTTTGCTAACAACGGTTGGCTCTTTGCTTCCCTTGAAATAAAAATAACCTTTTCCTGCGGCGATATATAATAACTGGTAGTCGTTTCTGCCCTCGGGAATCGGAGTTCTGAGCATAGGGGTCGTGTGGAGTCGGTAGTACCCACAGTTGTTAATTCTGAGCGGCACCGACAGGTCTTCTAAGTTTGGGTTTTGTTCGTCTACATAAGCTACATTTATATACATATCAACTATCCTTTTTTGTGATTATGTTCATATTATACATCAAAATAGTACCTTAGTCAACTGTATAAAGTGATTTTGTGCATATATTGTTTGATTATATTTATTGCGGATTGTTTGGAAATCGTGTATAATGTAATTAAAAGCAACATATAAGGAGAAAACCGATGAAAGAGTATGAAAGATTTGAACGCATAGGTACAGAGCCTCATAGAAGCTATTACATTCCTTTTGCAGAAAATGATGCCATCGAAACCAAGCACGGCATTCAGGACCGTGCCTCCAGCTCCCGTTTTATGTCGCTTGACGGTGTATGGCAGATAAGACAGCTTGATCACGTGGAGGATTTTGATATTGGACAAGAGCTTGACGGCGAGATACCCGTTCCCGCATGCGTGCAGATGCATGGATATGACCGTATTCAATATATCAATGCAAGATATCCTTTTCCTGTGATGCTGCCGCACATCCCTTATGAGAACCCGTGTTGGCATTACCGCCGTACCTTTGCTCTCGAAAAGAAGTGCGGTGAGAAGTATTATCTCAATTTTGAGGGAGTCGATTCTGCATTTTATCTCTACATTAACGGTCAATTTCGTGGGTATTCCCAGATTTCCCATGCGACGAGCGAGTTTGATATCACCGAGCTTGTTATGAGTGGAGAGAATACCGTTGACGTTCTTGTGCTGAAGTGGTGTGTTTCCACTTATCTCGAATGTCAGGATAAATTCAGATTCTCAGGTATTTTCAGAAGTGTGTATCTCCTCACCCGTCCTGAAAATCATATTACCGATTATAAGATAGAAACTGCGATCAACGGAGATGACGGCATTATTAGCTTCATCAACAAGAGTGATCTGGATATCCGACTTTCGATAGGAAAGACAGAAGCCGTTGCTAAAGCAGGAGAGGAAAGTACACTTACCGTTAAGGGCATTTGCCCTTGGTCGCCCGAGAGACCTGTACTTTACGTACTCACCGTATATGCAAATGGAGAAAAGATTGAGGAAAGGATAGGTTTCCGCGAGGTCAGCATTGACGGCAAGGTGTTCAAAATAAACGGTATCGCTGTCAAGCTGAAGGGCGTTAATCGTCACGATTTCAACTGTGAAACAGCAGCCACCGTCACCCTCTCGGATATGGCAGAGGACCTCCGACTGATGAAGGAGCTGAACGTCAATGCTGTCAGAACCTCACATTATCCCAACAGTCCCGAATTTTATTTGCTTTGCGATGCACTCGGCATCTACGTCATGGATGAGGCAGATCTTGAGATGCACGGTGCCTGCACTCGTGGCGGCGGTTATGATGTTTCTCTTTGGAAAGAGTATGCCGAGAACGACTTCTTTACTCCGGGTATTACCGATAGGCATGCGGCACTTGTGGAACGTGACAAAAACCGTACCAGCGTAATCATTTGGTCGCTCGGAAACGAAAGCTCCTTCGGCAGAGCATTTTTTGACGGTGCGAAATATATCCGAAGCTGTGACAAGACACGTCCTATTCACTATGAGGGACTCCAACATGCCGATTCCAAGTATTATAATACCGATATGGTGGATATGGTCAGCATGATGTATCCGACGATAAATACAATACAAGATAAAGTACTGAATAACTCGGAGGAAAACCGCCCCTTTGTGCTTTGCGAATATACTCACGCTATGGGAAACTCCTGTGGCGATATTGCCGCATATTGGGATATGATATACAAAAACGAGCAGTTGATGGGTGGATTTGTCTGGGAGTGGGCAGATCACGCCATCAAAACCGACAAAGGCTTCCTTTACGGCGGTGACTTCGGCGAGAGCGAGCATGACGGCAACTTCTGTGTTGACGGTCTTCTCACTCCCGATAGAAAGCTGAAGTCGGGCGCACTTGAAATGAAGGCGGTTTACGGCGGTAAGACGTCCTCCGACGTCTGTGAGGTGACTATCCCCAAGAGCTTCTGCACCTCGACCTCTGCTGTCGCTATCGAGGTCAATGAGCATACAGGAGAGATCACGTCGATAAAAGCGGACGGTAAGGAGATTCTTCGCACGCCCCTTCATATCAATATTACCCGTTACACCGACAACGACCGTGCACTGTTATCTCATTGGAACGGTCAATGCGCACTTAATTCCTGCAGGCCGCACATTTTCTCCTGTATAAAAACTGAAAACAGTTATACTCTTGAGGGGGCACTTGCCGCAAACTGCCGTATGCCTGCAGTGAAATTTAAACTTGAATACACCGTACTCGCCAATACACTTACCGTTTCTGTATCCTATACGCTTGCCGATTATGTCCGCAGCTTCCCGAGATTCGGATTTGAGTTCGGAGTTGACAAGGGACACACCGAGTTCTCTTACGTGGGCTTTGGTCCTACGGAGAGCTATGCAGACAAGCACGTGGCGTGTGAATACGGATATTACGAAAGCACTGCCGAGGAAAACTATGACAAAAGGTATATACGCCCGCAGGAATCGGGTAGTCACTATGCCTGCCGATATTTTTCGGTAAAGGATCTCTTCTCTATGACGGCGGCAGAGCCTTTCTCTTGCTCGGTCAATCCGTTTACCACAGAGCAGATCAAAAAGACTCCCCATTATTTTCAGCTCGCTGAAAACGATTTCGTCAACGTTTGTATAGATGTTGCGATGCGCGGTATTGGTTCTAATTCCTGCGGTCCTGAGCTTCCCGCAGAGTATGAGATACCGAGAGAGGGTAGCAATACATTTACGTTCGTATTCTGACCGCAAGGTTGCGGGTGACAGAGGAAAAAGACGACATTTATATACTCGTATGATATAATATGCAAATAAACATGAGGTAGGTTTTATGGAATTATTGTGTGATAATTTTAAGGTCTTAATAGATGATATTACAGGCGCTCCGGTGGAGTTGATCTCGTTAAACGATCCCTACAAAATGAATTGGATACGTAATGATTATCCTTGGGGTACGGTGATCGGTATAGATACTCAACAGGTGGAGACAACAGACAGTGGAGTGTGTGTCAGGGGCGCAAACGAGGATAAAACCCTTGGCGTGACGGTCAAGCGGTATGTTGAAAACGAAAAATACCGCGAGACATATATCTTCGAGAATTTGTCGGATTCTGCTCCCGTTTTGTTGAATGACACAGTCGGTATTGTTTTTCCGTACAATGATCTTTTTGACAAAAAAGAAAATATGCTTCATACACGCTGTAACTCTCATATTTGGTGTGCTGATGACATTTGCAATATTCAATCAGTAAAGCTGGACGGTCAAAGCCCTTATTTGATTCAGAGGGCGAGCCTTGGCAGTTTTTCAGGATATGGATTGCTATGTGATGCTTGCGCCGCCCTCTACGGCTCGTTTGACCGAGGAAGCATCGTTTTGTATCCTCAGGAACGTGTTTTGGAGTGTGGGGAAAGCGCATCCTTTGCTTTCGAGTTTTATTTCTCCGACAAAAGAGAGTCGATTTCATATATTTCCGCTGACCGTTATTCAGGCTTTATCGGTGATAAATTTTCGATATCGATCGATTGGTACGAAAAAATCGAAAGCCTTTCTGCAGAGGTCTGTGGTGAGCGTATTGAGTTTCAGCTTGACGGAAATAAAGCTACAACGAGCCTAAGCTTCAATTCTGTTGGCGAGAAAACAGTAAAATTCCAGCTCAATGGCAAGAAAACCTTTATTTGTCTTAACGTATTGGATTCAATAGAGAACATTCTTGAATGCAGAGTGCGCTTTATTACCGAGAAGCAGCAATATGAAGGAGAGGATCAGCGTTTAAACGGCGCATATCTGATTTATGACAGAGAAACCGACTCGTTGTATTATAACAAAGGCTTCGCCGATCACAATTGCGCACGTGAAAGGCTGTCTATGGGTGCATTAGTGGCGGCAAGTCTCGTAAGAAAATACGATCCCAAGGTTGTAGCGTCATTGAAAAAGCATCGCTTATTTCTGGAAAGAGAAATTCTTGATGTCAATACGGGACTCGTAAAAGATGGAATAGACTCTTCCAGAATGCGACTTTATAATTTTCCGTGGGTTTCAACTTATTATCTGGAGTGGTACCGCTTCTCGAAGGACACAGAATGTCTCAAAATCGCCGCACGTGTGCTACATAAGTATTACGAGCTTGGAGGTGCAGGACAGGAATCCCCATGCATTGAAGCGTTTGAGATTCTTGAACACCTTAAAAACGAGGGCCTTGACGCAGAGTATGAGCAATTGAAAAAAGAATTCATTTCACATGCCGACTCTATTTATGAGCGTAGAACAAAATCCACTTCAAGCGAGGTTGCCTGCGCTAACGGTATGATGAATCTTATGAGTACGTTTTTGGCACAGGCTTATTTGATTACAGGTGATAAAAAGTATTTGACGCATATAGATGATTTGCTGAAAATATCCGAGTCTTTTTACGATAAACAACCCGATTATCGAATGTTCGGCATAGCTCTCAGGTGCTGGGATATGTACTGGTTTGGCAAGAAAAAGTCCTACGGCGACACCTATCCGCAATGGCTCAGCGCACTTACGGCGCAGATGTATCACTTTTGCGATTCTGCAATGGGTACGGATCACAGCTGTTTGATCAGAGAAAATTTGCTCGGTAACTGCTGTGTGTATTTTCCTGACGGATTTGCCGCATGCGGATATTTGTATCCGAAAAGGATTACGGTTTTTTCATCAAAGCCTGATTATATAAACCCATACAGACCGACAGGTGTTTGGCAGGGAAAAAGATTTGATGAGTTTGCCAACGATCAGGATTGGGCGCTCTATTATGCGGCAAAGTATTTATCTGCGCAATAAGAGGATTTTTTATACCTATAAAGAGAGGGGCTGCGTCAAAAAACGCAGTCCCTTTGTAATATGCGCATTGATAAATTGCAATTTATCGATGCAATGCACAAACATTTTTATAAGATGTCCTATATTGATTTTCCCGATTTCTTGTGATATAATATTCTGAAATAAATCTTTGAGCAAAGGAAATGCAAAATGAAGGGTAATTATATCAGATATGATAAAGATTTGAATATAGAAAGTGCAATTGAGGCACTCAGGATATACATTCCGACCGAAAAAGGATATGTAAACTATAATTTTCTACGCTCTGTCAGTGATGCGAAATTTTTAGACACATGGCGTTTAGGACAGGTATTCGCATATAATGACGCCTTTCAAAAAGAGTATGATCTCACCACACATGGTGCTGAGTGGGATATGGCAATAAGGCTTAAAGACAGAGATGACTTCATCGGCGGATACGCTCACGGAGACGAATATTTCACAAAAATGAGCTTGAAAATAGACGGAAAAGATGCGGATATTTCCTCATTTACAGAAATGACTCCTTTTGAAGAGCTTGAAATAGAGGTAAGCTCCTACGGCACAGACCCGGATGATCATAAAACAAAGGTGTTGAACCATATAAAGCACTATAATATAGGCGCACAAGGGATATTCCTCACTCAAAGAGTAGAATGGCTTGGCGATTATATTTTGGACTCCTCTTTTCTTGCCATGATGCCTCCGCCCAAGTCTCTTACCGACACTGTCAGCATAAATGGCGGCAAGGGAGAAGAAGTCAAGATAGGTATGCGAGTCAAGCATTGCAAAAAAGCTGTAGTTTACGGAGAAAAAAGCAAAATTTATTATGAAATGGCTATTCCCGAATACCCCTATTATGATGAAGGTGCAGAATTTCACATTACCGACAATGGCAATGGGGGATATAACAAAATGTATTTCTTCGTCACACCGAATAAAGGCGACGTTAAAATCAAAAACGGTGACGTGTGGAACAGTGTGACACAGTACAGTATAAAGTCGCTTTTATAAAATACTGTCATATGCAAACAACATAAAAAGAGAGAACGCTTCGTTTCGTTCTCTCTTTTGTATTTATTAAAGATAGGTAAGTGCCAAGCACATAATTTCTACAGCACGTGCGGAGGCTTCCTTTACAAATTTGGGATAGTCGAAAGCGGCGCTTTCGTCTCCGCCGTCGGAAATCGCTCTGAGTACACAAAAGTTTACATTATTTACGTAACATACCTGACCTATAGCCGCACCCTCCATTTCGCAGGCTGATGCACCGAAGGTGTTCTTTATCCACTCTTTTTTCTCCTTTGCGCTGATAAACTGGTCTCCCGATGCTATCTTACCGAGTATGTATGGGAGCTTTAATTCTTCAGCTGCCGAAGCTATAATTTTTATTATGCGCTCCGAGCAGGGAAGCTCTATTACGTTAATTCCGGAGATAAGCCCGACAGGATCGCCTATAGCCGAAGTATCCATATCGTGCTGAATAACTTCGGTAGCGATAACCGTACCGCCTATACTTATCTTTTCACTCAAAGTACCCGCAACGCCTGTGTTTATGATACAGTCGGGAGAAAATTCAAGTATCATAGTCTGTGCGCACATAGCGGCAAAAACCTTACCTATGCCGCAGAGCGCCAAAACGACGGTTTTGTTACAAAGAGTGCCAAGATAGAAGTGTATGCCGCTTATAGTAATTTCTTCTTTCTCGGTCATTTTTGAAATATATCCGTCAATTTCTACCTGCATAGCGCAGATAATGCCTATTTCAGCCTTCTTATTCATCGTATGCTCCGTCCGTCTTTTTGTATTTTTCTATATTTTCGAGATATTCCTTGCACTCTTTTTTTGCACAGTCAAGCTTCAGGTCGAGATAGTTTCCGCACTCCTTGCGGCTTGCGCCGAAAACAGGTCCTTCATATGCGACTATCTTTTCAAGCGTTTCTTTTATGAGCGTAACCGCCTCTTTTATATCGGTATCTCTCATAAGAAGATAAAAGCCTGTTCTGCATCCCATGGGTCCGAAATAGATCACCCTTTCACCCGCCTCGGAATTTCGCACAAAGGTGGCAAACATATGCTCCAGGGTGTGCATCGTGGTGGAGTCCATATAGCTGCCGCAATTAGGCTTTCTCGTTCTCAGGTCAAAGGTGGTGATATCTCCGTCAACACGTGAAATATATATTCCCGGTAAAATTTTATCGTGATCAACACGAAAGCTCTGTATTTTTGATATCTGTTTCATTTTGTCCTCGCAATATCTTTTTTTATATTTTATCACAAACAAGTCTCTTTTTCAAGAAATATGTAAAGTATTTTTATTTAGTTATTTACTTTTTCGTTTTTTTGTGATAAAATACTTATAAATACAAAAAAAGGTGGGCATATTTGTGCAGTTTTGCAGTAATTTTTCTGATTTTCTTTCTGTCTATGACAGTATCATCGTTTTCGATACCGAGACATCGGGGCTTGATTTCGCCAAGGATGACATTATAGAAATATCTGTCGTGCAGATAAAGGGGAGAGATGACCCTAAGGTAAGCTGCGAATTTGACAGATATATTTTTCTCGGCAGACCGCTCGATCAGGCTGTTGTCGATCTTACGGGAATTACTGACGAAAAGCTGAATGAGTGCGGTCTCGACAGAACCGAGGTCGCAAAAGAGGTTGCCGAAATTTTCAAGGGACACAATTTGGTGGTAGCACATAATGCTAACTTTGATTTACATTTTCTGACACAAATGCTCAAAAAAACAGGCGTTTCGCTTGATATGTCCAAACTTGACTTTTTGGACACGCTGACGGTCTACAAGGACAGACGCTCATTTCCTCACAAATTATGTAATGCCATAAGCGAATATAACCTTGAGGACAAGGCGGTAAACTCGCACACGTCAATAGATGATGCATACGCCGCGCTGCTTGTACTGGACGCAATGACCGATGAAAGAGATGACCTTGAATGTTATATAAATCTTTTCGGATATAATCCCAAATATTCGCTCTTGCCCGTTCGTGAGTTAACTAAAATTACATACTGTCAGCAGCCATACGGCGCAAAGCTTCCTATATATTTCGATACAGCAAATTTTCGCAAAGCCTCACAGCTCTGAAAAAAAGAGGAATTTAAAATGAGAAACGAAGAGCTTTCGACCCCAACTACAAAGGAGCGTGTTCTCAGGCTTCTTGAAAGTGAAAAGGGGCATTATGTTTCGGGCGTAAAAATAGCGCAGGAGACTCGTCTCACAAAGGGCGCTATATGGAAGTCGGTGAATTCATTGCGCAAGGACGGATATGTCATAGAAGGGCTTACAAAGAAGGGGTATTCGCTTATTCCGAGCGAGAACACAATGTCTGAGGGCAATATAAAAAAATATATGCATATGTATGCGGATAAAATTTCCATACGTACCTTTGAAAAGACAGAGTCGACGAACACGTTGGCAAGGGAATTTGCTGAACGTGGACACGGACAGTTTACCGCAATCGTAGCCGAGGAGCAGACAAATGGAAGGGGACGGCTCGGAAGAAGCTTTTATTCTCCCGCAGGCTCGGGCATTTATATGAGCCTTATTCTCCGACCGACGCTTCCGCCTGCCAAAGCACTGTATATAACCACTGCCGCTGCGGCAGCCGTTGCCGAAGCGATTGAATCGGTCTGCGCTTTAAAGACGGACATAAAATGGGTAAACGATGTTTTGTGCAACGGAAAAAAAGTCTGCGGAATACTTACCGAAGGCTCTTTTAAGCAGGACGGCAGCCTCGCTTATGCTATTTTAGGTATAGGAGTAAATGTTTTTCCTCCCAAAGAAGGCTTTCCCGAGGAAATAAGCGGAGTAGCCTCCCACCTTACAGACGAGCCTCTTTATGAGCTGAGAAGCCGTCTTGCCGCGGAAATACTCGAACGCTTTATTTTCTATTACAGCGCAATAGAGAGTAAGCCGTTTATGAAAAGCTATAAAAAACGCTTGTGCTGGATAGGAGAAAAGGTAGATGTTATATCGGGAGAATCACGTACTCCCGCGACCGTCATAGGACTTTCCGACAATCTCGAATTGGAAGTGGAATTTGAGGACGGAAAAAGGAAATTGCTATCCTCGGGAGAGGTAAGCATTCGCCGTCAAAGCAAGTGAACAATTAAAAAGTTTTAAAGAGAATTAAAACACGGCAGGTAATGTACCTGTCGTGTTTTGTCGTTTAATCATTCAGGAGGTCAATCAGCTTCCATTTGAGCTGCAGGCGATATTCTTCATTTGCTTCCGGATTTATTTCATCGGCTGCAGCAACACTTTCAGCAGAAAGCGGCTTGCTGCCTTCATCCAGAACACAAAGGGGCGGGAAAAGCACACACCACCAGTTTTCGCCTTTGCCGCTGCCGATGGTAACATTCAGAGCTTCGTAATTTCCGGCAGGGAAAGTAATATCCCCGTAGGTCTTT
>SVQV01000057.1 GCA_015065175.1 Oscillospiraceae bacterium
TTATAGCACACCGCTTGCCAAAAGTCAATTGAATAGTAAGACTAAAAAGGCAAATTTTATTTTTCGGCTCTGCCGTAGGGCTAATTCTTTGAACGCCTGCGGGCGACAACAGTGTATAGTGTAGTAACATAGTATACAGGTATATTTCCCGAAAAAAAGCTTCCTCTTTGTGTATGGGGAGTAAGGGAGTAAAAATTTCTGCCGAAGAACAAAAATCATTCTTCGGCAGTTTTGTTGTAATAGCCAACCTTTTCTTTGAAAATGTTGGCTATTACAATACCCCCCTCAAGAGCATCCGAGCCGTTTGAGGGGCTTTTGTCTTATATTTTCTCTTTTCTTCTTTGTCTCTCTAACACTGACTTCAGCATAGGAGTATTATATCGGAGCACTATCGTCGGCAAAATGTTTAAAAACAAATTGACAACCGCTACGGGAAGCGCTATTGTGAAAATACAGGAAAACTTTAACGTCAGCATTGCTAAAAAGCCTATAGGATAAGAAAGCCTGTGAGTCAAGACGCCTTTATTACATTCAATGATAAATTTTTCAATATAGTCAGGATCGTCGGGTAATTTTAATGTCTTTTTACTGAATCCGCCGAGACCGCCAAGCTCCCACACCTTATCCTTCCAGTGTCTGACCTTCAGCCTTTTATACAATTTTCTTTCGGTTTCCGACACCTCGTAGAAAGAATTATCTACACTGAACCATTTATCAGGCATCTTATTTATAATTATGGCGATAAGACCGTCAAAGGCAAACTGCAAAGCGGTACACCATATGACCGATATGACAATATAGAGCAATGATTCAGTCCCTAATAGAATATTGACTGTAGAAATAATGAGCATTGCTATTCCTATAACAGAAAGATACAGCTTCATTCCTCACTGTAAACGAGGGGCTTTTGGTAAAAATCCTCATAGACCTTTACCCATGCCTCGTAATTCTCCTTTTTCATTACTTCCCTTGCCTCCGCACTCGTCAGTGTCGGATCAGGATATATGGCAGGCAGAATATGGAGCGTATACTCCTGCACAAAAAAGCCATCACTGTCTGATATGTCACTGTCCTCCATTGTAATGAAGACAGGCACAACAGGCACTTTATTTCTTACAGCCAAAGCAAAAGCTCCGTCCTGCATAGGCTTCGGCTTACGGTAATTCCACCACATGCTTTGCTCGGGGTATATAAGTATGGTTTCACCTCTTTGAAGCAAGACTCTTACCGCCCTCAGAAATTTTTTCATCGTTGCAGTCTGACTCGAAAGCGGGAGAGTGTTGCAATGCCGCATAAATAGACCGAATGGCTTAGGGGGATTTGTGTAATTTCCCTCGCGTATAACCTTGTAGAGCATTTTTCCACCCATATGATCGCGAAGTGCCACCCATACGGCATAATTGTCGCAAACACTGAAATGATTACAGGTAACTATCTTTCCGCCTCCGACCGCAGCAAAATTCTCTATGCCGCGAACCTCTTTAATTATGAGCTGCTTTTTCGCTATCATTTTATCAAAGAAGCGCGCACCCGCAATGTTGGCTATCTTATTTTTTATTTTGCTTGACAGTTTTTCATTAAGATAGTCTATCTTGTCGGGCATAAGAGGATAAGTTTCGGGATCGTCCTCGACATCGAGATGCCATAGTTCATTTTTTTCAAGCTCGGCTATACGTCTCATAAGCTCTGTCTTGTGCGCTGATCTTTCCATTTTATCTACCTCAAATTCTGCAAAGTTTTTTTGAAAAGGTGTCCTCGGACTCAACTATCTTCAAGGCATGCTCCTGTATTTCCTTTGCCGCCGCTTCCCTTTCTGCCATTTCCGATGCGCCGAAGCTTTCCTTACTTAGTTTTATCTGCTGATAAAAGGGAGATCTCTCGGCATATTTCCAGAAATGCTCGCAATCCAACACATCATCATACTGCCATGGCTTTTTATAAAGCGCATAATGAACTATATTCTTTTTTCCTTCGCAGACAAGCGGCATAGGCTCCTTGTTCCAGCCGTTCGGCAGAACGTGTATTTTACCGTGACAGAGATAATTCAGATATGCCTGATCGGGATCAAGCAGATCGAAATCGTACTCGGTTATCAGCTCAATAAAACTTTCCTCTATCCTGTTTTTTCTGAATTCCTTAAGGTTTATAAGAAGAACTCCCGCATTTACGTATCCGTCGGGGTCAACCCCAAGCGCCTTCTCAGCATACAGTCTGAAATTCTCGGTATTCTGCACGAATTGCTCGGGCGCCGCTCCCAAAATGTTATCCTTAAGCTCAACATTGTAAAGCTCTGATATATCTCCAAGCACCACGAGATCGCAATCCAGATATACCACCTTATCGTACTGCGGAAAAAGTGACGCTATAAAGAGCCTGTAATACGTGACTACCGAAAAGTGATAGACATCCTTCAAGCGTGACTTTATATTTTCAAGCTCCTCGGATATATCGATAAAGTCTATTTTGAAGCCTGCCTTTTCGTTCTGCATTATTTTATTGACATTTTCCTCATTTACGCCTGTGTTCAATACAATAATTCTGTACTCATATTCTTTCGATGCATTCGCTATCAAGGAAGATATCGCAACGTCCAAGTACGGTATGTAATTATCGTCTGTCGAAAAGAATATTGGTATCTCTCTGTTCATATCTTGTACTCCTTTTGTTTTCTTTTTAACATCTCATATTATACATACAAAAGTCTTTAAGAGTCAAGATAAGTATCGGCGAGGGCACTCTACTTATGATTTTTCCTTCGTAGAATTATAATTCTACGACTCTACGAACAGTAGAATTGCATCAAAAAAGCCCCGTTTTTCAAGCAAAACAGGGCTTTTGGTCATTTTAATTTCTTCGGCTTGTTTATAAATGTACAAAGGACAATTACGAGTTGCCCTGCGCATCCAAGCAAATAGATGAGAGCAACATTCACCGAGAAATGCAAGAATGTAATATGTATACTCGCAAGTATAGACCACATCAAAGCCGAAATGATGTAGTAATTATGTCGGGGGTTAAACCATATCGAATTGAATACAAGCTTGACTATAAGAACTACAGGCAATGTATAAATAAAATACAGAAATTGAAAGGTCACTCTTTTTAAGATCAGAGTCGTGATGATGAATGCGAAAATAGCAATTATCCAGCATCCGCTTTCCGAAATATATTCTATCGCCTTTCGGTTGTACCTTTTTTTCTCGGACTTCTCTTCAAGCTTATCTTCTTCCGTGTGATCCTCTTTTGCGAGGTAATCGAGAGTAACTCCGAACAAGCTTGCAATGTCAATAAGCACCGATATGTCGGGGGAGGATTCCGCTCTCTCCCACTTGGATATTGTTTTATCCGAATAATTCAGTTTTTCAGCCAATTCGAGCTGTGTCATATTATTTAACAGACGAAGCTCGGATATATTATTGGCAACAATACTTTTTATATCTCTCATCAGAAATCTCCAATGCAATAAATATACAGTAAAATCATACAACTCCGATTATAACATATTTTCAAAAATCAATCAATAGTCATATCTATTTTAAATCTCATAATTTTACGAAGGGTGTTTTTGGGAAAATCCTCGTCACGAACCTTAAGCACCGCTATCTTTTTATACGGCACTGCGGTCTTGTTATATTCGGTAACGTGTTCGAAAAGATATTTCTTTACGTCTGTTATGCCGTTATTTTCGATATATTCTTTATCGGGATATATCTCCGCAACGATAGCGTTATACTCCATTCCTCTGCGGCTTTTGCCTTCATATACAACGATATCCTGAACACCGGGAACAGATATAAGCATATTTTCAATTTCCTCGGGATATACGTTTTTACCGTTTGAAAGAATTATAAGATTCTTCTTTCTTCCTGTAATAAAAAGGATTCCGTCATCGGTCAGTTTTCCGTAATCTCCCGTTCTGAAATATCCCTCCTCATCAATGGCGTCCTTTGTTGCTTCCTCATTTTTATAATAACCGAGCATAACGTTAGGTCCCTTTACACATATCTCACCCTCTCCGTCTATATTTGGCTCCATTATTTTGACATCGTCTATATCAAGCACGTTTCCGACACTTCCCTTGACAACATTACGGCTTCTGTTTGCCGAAATAATTGGCGCGCATTCGGTAATTCCGTACCCGTTAAGTATCGAAATGCCGACCGCTTCAAAGAAGGAAATAATATCCTGATTTATAGGCGCGCCGCCTGTTATTATAGTTTTTATCTCTCCTCCGAATGCCTCTCTTATCTGCGAAAAAAGTCTCTTTCTAATATCTATACGACCAAAGGTGGATTTTCTTGCAATTCCGCTTACAAGCATCATTCCTTTTACAAGAGCTTCTTTTCCCTGCTTTTTCAGATTTGCCTGTATTTTGCGGTAGAAGGTCTCAAGATACAGAGGCACTAAAATGAGATGCCCCGGACGCTCTGCCTTCAGCTCCTTCAATACGTATCTGATACCATCCGAAATATATACCTCGGTGCCTATCATTACGTGCGCAATCAGCATAACCGTCGAGCCGTATGTATGATGAGGCGGCAAAACGGAAACCGTTTTTGAAGCGAAATCAATGTATGGGATTATAGCCTCCATATCACGAATAAGAGAATCTGTACAAAGCATAACTCCCTTGCCTTTGCCCGTTGTGCCCGAGGTGTAAACAATAAGCGAAAGCTGTCTTCTGTCAAAATCAACATCGAAATAGGGTTTTCTGTTCTCGGAGAATTTAACACGTCCCGACGCTACCATTGAGCTAAGGCTCCCCTCTCCTTCCGAGCATAGCAAAACGACAGGAGACTTGAGATTACAAGCAGATATTATCTCCTCTCTCTTACCCGCAATTTCCTCATCAATGAACAAGAAATCCATATCCGCATTTTTCGCCGTATCCGCAAGGTCGGCAGCACTCCAGTCCTTATCAAGAGGAACAAGCACCGCGCCGATTATAAGAGTCGCATAATATGTCACAATAAAATCGTATGACATTTTTCCTATAACTACAATATGCTTACCGCTCATTCCGCGGGACAGCATTTCACTCGCAAGCGCTCTGACGTCATCGCGGAATTCTATATAGCTGACGCATACCTTTTCCTTGTCGGTCGGTTTTATTCTGTAAGAAAATGCCGTCATATGTCCGTATGTCTTTGCGGCATATTCCACAATATGCCGAATGCTTTCAAATTCTTTCTTAGGGTGTATCTGATGTCGATTCATAAAAGCTCCTTTTGTTACATCGTTTAAGAATAATTAACTGCAACATTACTGATATCACAACTGTTTTAATTAAATTTCAAGCTCATACTTGTTGAGACTTCAACAAGGACTCTTGTATTATATCACAAACTTGTTGAAATGTCAACAAGTTTTTTTAAAATGCGGCTTGTATCTCTCTTAAAGCATATAAGACTACTGATTTTGTACCTTGCATTTTTTCTTCATATACTTGACAATGATATAAATATTGTGTATAATTGATGCAGAATATTTTGAGATATTCTGTACGCTCAAGAAGAAATTTTCGATTTTATTAAAAAAGGAGAATTGTTATGTCTAAGCAAACAACTGATTTCCGTTATAACACAGGCGCGACTAAGGTTCCGTGGGCGGCAGTAGGTGAGAACTACAATGTTCACGACCTTATGGAAATAATTCGCTTTCTTATGCAGGGTGAGGGAAAGGAATATGACGATGCTCTTGAGGCGGTCTGGAAGCAGGTAAAAAAGCTTGAACCTCTCGCAACTCCTCCCGGAAAGCTTTCATTGGGAAGCAAGGTAGAAGAGGCCGAAAAGGCTTGTAACGAATACCTTAAAACCGAATCTGCCACATTCGTTACCAATGCTACAGCAGGCTTTGAGATAGCATATAAATATGCCAATCTTAAGGAGGGTGACGAGGTTATCGTTCCCGCTATAACCTTTGTTGCTACCATGGCATATCCTCTTGCAATCGGATGCAAGCTTGTTTTTGCGGATGTTGACCCCAGAACTATCAATATGGACCCCGCAGACGTAGCGAGAAAGATCACTCCCAAAACCAAGATGATCGTTCCCGTACATATTGGCGGATATCCCGTTGACCTTGATCCTATAATTGAGCTTGCCAAGAAGCATGATATTGTTGTCCTTGAGGATGCGGCTCACGCATTTGGCGCAATGTATAAGGGCAAAATGGTCGGTACTATCGGCGACTTCGGCGCATTTTCTATGCATGAGGTAAAGAATATTACTTCCTTCGGTGAAGGCGGAATTCTCTGCACCTCTATTCCCGGCTACACACCTCATATGAAGAGAGCAAGATTCCTTGGTCTTGACTTTACATGTCCTATAAAGGATTGGCTCTATAACATCACTCCCATTCCCGGCAAGGAGCATCCCTTCGTACCAGGAAACTCCTCAACCACCGAAATACAGGGTCTCGGACTCTCGCTCCAGATAGCGCGTAACGAGGAGATTATCGCTACAAGACGTCAGGCGGCTGAATATCTTACAAAGAGATTTGCCGAGAATGACGCAATTATTCCTCAGCTCCTCGACAGCGATGAAATAAAGCCCACATATCATCTCTACCTTCTCCAGATAGATCCTAAGAAGGCAGGCGGCGATGTTCAGACACTCAAGAAGAAGCTCGAAGCTAAGGGAGTTACACAGATAGCCCACTTCGGACCGCTCTACCGCTTCAAGATAGTTCAGGATATGGGATATGATTCCGACGAGATAGCAAAGACCTGCCCGAACTGTGAGGAGGTCTTCTACAAGAGATTTACCCACCTCCCCTTGTACGGACTTTCACAGGAGCAGTTAGAGTATATGGCAGATGCGGTTCTTGAGTCTGTAAAAGAAATGCAGGAAGGAAAATAATCAAAATTTCACAAAGTGAGGGTACAAGACTATTAGCCTCATACCCTCACTAAAATATAATACTTGTAAAAAAGGACGGAGAATTTTAACATTCTTCGCCCTTTTTCTCTTGCTGTTTAAAAGCAATTCTTATTTTTCGTTTTTATAAATTTCCTTAAAGTATTTATAAGTGTCTACCTTCAATTCTCCGCAAGCGGCTTCGTCGCAGGCGATTATTCCGTCCTTGTGAAGCTGCAATGCGCTTATCGTCCAAGCATGGTCAACACCGCCCTCGACACAGTGGCGCAAAGCACGAGCCTTGTTATGTCCGCTGATAAGCAGCATTACCTGCTTAGAATCGCAAACAGTACCTACACCGACAGAAAGCGCGGTCTTGGGGACCTTGTTAACGTCGTTGTCGAAGAAGCGGGAATTTACTATCAAGGTATCCTCTGTCAATGCACGGACACCTGTTCTTGATGCAAGTGAGGTAAATGGCTCGTTGAAGGCGATATGTCCGTCAACGCCGCTGCCTCCCATGAAGAGATCAATTCCGCCATAGGAAGCAATTTTTTCCTCATAACGCTGACACTCTGCCTCGAGATCGCTTGCCATACCGTCCAGAATGTTTATATTTTCTGCGGGAATATCTATGTGGTTGAAGAAATTATCATGCATAAAATACCAGTAGCTCTGGTCATGGTCCTTGGGCAATCCAACATATTCGTCCATATTGAAGGTAACTACATTTTTGAAGCTGACCTTGCCTGCCTTGTTCATTTCGATAAGTCTTTTATAAACACCGAGAGGCGAAGATCCTGTAGGCAAACCAAGAACGAAGGGACGGTTTTCCTTATGAGAATTTATAGCGTTAGCAATATGCTGCGCTGCCCACTCACTCATTGCATCATAGTTTTCTTTAATAATTAATTTCATCTGTTCTACTCCTTTAAAGCTTTAATAAAATTACATTTCAATTATACCACTTATTATATTATTTGTAAAGAGGTAAAATTACACTCGTCGAAGTTTTTCCGAAATTTTACTTTATTTAATGCTATATTTTTTGTAAATTCGATTATACGAGGCGACTAAAATAACCAATCCGATAGAACAGCCCGAAAGGAGAAAGACGAGGGCGGCAACAGAACTGCAAAATTCCGCTATCCCCGAAGCAAAATACCATAATGAATATGTCTGCCACATAATAGCGTTCTCTTTGTTGTACTTTTTTATGTCCGAAATAGTTGAAGGATCTACTTCAGTGCCTGTCCAAAACCACATCGGCTTGTCAAGCCTTCTTGCATATACCCCGATTCCGAAAAATAAAAGGGCACACCCGAAAGCTACGGCACACATAATGATCTTCCCTGCCATACAGTAAAGCTCCTTTGCAAAAATTAATTGTACTCAAACTCAAAATCACCGTCTACGCACTTGCCCGTTGTTTCGAGAATTACGTAGATCGTTTTTTCGTTATCATATTTATCATCAAGCGTAATTGTTTCATCGTAAGCTTCACCGCCCTTAACTGTGCGGAGCAATTCTTTTTCGCCGTCAACGCCGATATATACGTTCATCTCGCCTTCGGCAAGACTTGCTTCGTATTCAACGGTATGGTCACTATCATTTTTTCCTTTTAACTTGAAATGGTATATTCCCTCAAAAGCAGAAAACTCCATACTCGCCTCATCATCAAAGCATGATGTTTTCATCATTTTTGCGGTGTATTTGTTTACATATCCATTTCCGCAACCAAAAAGACTTATAGTTAATAAAACCATTACTAATATAAAAGATATCTTTTTCATTTTTATTTATCCTTTGCCCTTGTATGCTTAAACTCTTCAAAATCAAGTTTGCCGCTTAGTTGTATTATACCATAATTTTTGCCAAAAGTAAACAGGACGGCAAAAAAGTTTAGAGTTATGAGCTTGCTTCGCAAGCATTATGATACGCCTACGGCGTAGTTATGATATGATTGCCTTCTTACTTCAAACTGCCCGAAAGGGCATCATAACTTGGGCGAAGCCCAACCATAACTCATAACTTGCCCATAGGGCAATCATAACTGTTCTCCAAGAGATAACAAAAAATGCCCTGCATAGGCGTTGGGGCCCTAAGGACACAACGCCAACTCTATTCGCCTCCCGGCGAGTTATATTGCTTCGCAGTGATATTCGTCTTACGACGAGTGGTATTTGCTACGCAAGTTTATGGGCGAATAGAATATAACTGCTCTACTTGCAGAGTAATATCACTTTTGCGGTAGCAAAAATATCACGCTGTCGAAGACAGCATATCACTCAAAACTATCAGGAAATGCGCACTTACTCACCACCGAACGCGGCGGTGCAATAAAAAATAGCCAATATGGATTTTATTCCGTATCGGCTATTTTTCTGTCCTTTAGAATCCGTTGCATAAGCAGAACATTTTTTGCAAGTTTCGACCAAAAGTCGAAATTATCTCTTGGAGTTTTAAGAACACTGTTTGATATCGTGAATATCGTGGAAATACGTGTGATATCGTGCATTTATCGTGTGATTTCGTGCAATATCGTGAATATCGTGAGTATCGTGAGTATCGTCGCATAAAGTGTTGCACCAAATTTGCACCAAAATTACACCAACGCTTAACGCCTATTCAGCTCGACAAATTGGAATTTGTCGCTATTTAAGTTCATACAACAAAGTATCAAAACGACTTGCTTCATCATAAGTCATTTTATACCAAGAACCACCTTTGACCCTGATAAACATATTACCAAAATGGTAGATCGTTAAAGCATCTCCGTTTTCATATTTAAGAGAAATGACCCAAGTCATGCCAGCATATTCATTGGGGTTTTCTTCAAAGTTGCTCTCCAAGTTCAAGGTTGACAAATAATCAATGATTGCTTTGGCGTCTGTTCCGCTAAATGAATAGTTGTATCCTTCGGGTAGAGAAGAAATATCAATATTGATTACGTTTCCTTCCGCTAACAGCTGATCTCCTTGCACTTGTTGCGGTTGCTGATTGCATCCGACAATACCCAACACACAGATACATACCAATACTATTGCTATCATTTGTTTCATTTCGGTTACCTCCATTCGTCAAATTAAAATTTATTCTATATATACGATCAATAAAGTTTTCCCCTTTTCATTCATGTAAACAGCTTGCTTGGCGAGATCTTCATCATAATAGTTAAATACAACCTTCCACACATTAGTATCTGGGTCAAAGAAAACTCGATAATAAGGACTGACGTTGTCAAGCGTGTATTCTTTGATTGCTTGATCTACCGCATCAAGGTCTGTGTTGATTACGCTTTCAAGTTCCTCGGTGTTAACAAAGTTATCACGCTTTACATTGGCAGAATCTTCTGCATATTCAAGAAGTTCTTCTTCATAAGAAAACGAAGGCAATTCAGCCTTATCTGTCGGCGGAGCCGAGCATCCACGATAGGTAATAGATAATAGAAATATCATCGCTAAACTAACAAAACTTTTCATAGAAAAACCTCCTATTCGTTAAATTCAAGTTTATCTATTAGTTGTATTATACCATAAAAACGGTGAAAAGTAAATAGGACGGCGGAGTTTTTACAAATTGAACCGCCCTTTTTGATTAAAGCAAATCGCAATCAATTGTCAGGGGAACTTGGTTTTGTTTTCTTTGAAAATGTGAACGTTTTAGTTTAGAGTTATAATTTTATCTTCGACAAAAGTTATGATACGCTTCGCGTAGTTATGATATGATTGCCCTGTTACTTCAAACTGCCCGAAGGGCATCATAACTTGGAGTAGCCAATTATAACTCATAACTTGCCCGAAGGGCAATCATAGTTGTTCTCCAAGAGATAACAAAAAATGCCCTGCCGAAGCAGAGCATTTTTTGCAAGTTTCGACCAAAGGTCGAAATTATCTCTTTGAGAACTGAGGTGCGCGACGAGCTGCTTTGAGTCCGTACTTCTTTCTTTCCTTCATACGAGGGTCACGAGTAAGGAATCCTGCGCTCTTGAGAGCCTTCTTGTAGGTTTCGTCTGCGCTGAGAAGCGCGCGAGCGAGACCGTGGCGGATTGCGCCTGCCTGGCCTGAGAGACCGCCGCCCTTTACGTTAGCGACGATATCGAACTTGCCCATAGTATCTGTTACTTCAAAAGGCTGATTCATAATGAGCTTGAGTGTCTCAAGACCGAAATACTCATCAACGGTCTTGCCGTTAACTGTGATAACACCTGTACCGGGATAAAGACGTACTCTTGCAACGGATTTCTTTCTTCTACCTGTTCCGTAGAAATAAGGCTTTGCACTTGTATACATTATCTTCTATTCCTTTCTTCGTAATCAGTCAACAACTACAGGCTGCTGTGCCTGGTGGTTGTGTGTTTCGCCTGCATATACCTTCAAACGAGTGAGGGACTTTGCACCAACTGTGTTCTTAGGAAGCATTCCCTTAACTGCAAGGGTCATTGCCATTTCGGGACGGGACTCCATAAGATGACGGTAGCTTACTTCCTTGAGACCGCCGATGTAACCTGTGTGATGACGGTAAAACTTCTGATCGAGCTTCTTACCTGTCAAAACTGCTTTAGCAGCGTTGATAACGATTACATACTCACCGCAGTCAACATGGGGAGTAAATTCAGGTCTGTGCTTACCGCGAAGAATGTTCGCAGCTGCTACAGCGGTCTTGCCGAGGGGCTTGCCTGCTGCATCAATCACATACCACTTGCGACTAATGGTTTCTTTTTTTGCCATAAAAGTGGACATTGTTTTTTTCCTCCAGATTGTTATACTACATTTTTTATTTCATAACGTTCTGTATTATACCACACGAAATGCGACTTGTCAATACCTTTTTTCAAAAAAATTCAATTATTTTAATTTAGCATTGTCAATGCTCTCGTTTTCTCTCGTTTTCTCTCTTTTTCTCTCGTTTTCTAACGAGCAAAAAAAGATTTTTTTATTTTTTTATAAAAATTTCCAAAGAAAGTACTTAAAAATTACATTTCCGACTTCAACGGGCGGTTCATAATGTGCGCAATTTCTTCGCTCGGCTTGGCATTGCAAAACAAAACACGGTAGACCGACTCGACAATAGGCATTTCAATATCGCTGTTTTTCGCATCCTCATATACCGACTTACAGCTATGAACACCCTCGACTGTCGTTTGGTTGTTCGCAAGGACATCTGCGGAATCAGCCTTTCCTATTTCAAGCCCTGCTCTGTAGTTTCTTGAATGAGGGCTAAAGCAGGTCACTATCAGATCTCCGACCCCTGTTAAGCCTATGAAGGTAGATGCCTCCGCGCCCTTGCTCTCGCCGTAACGTATCATCTCCTGTAGACCTCTCGTTATCAATGCGGCTTTGGAGTTGTCGCCGTAGCCCTGTCCTTCAAGCATTCCCGAGGCTATCGCAATTATATTTTTTATAGCCACGCCGTATTCCGCGCCTATTTCATCGGTACTGACGTAAACTCGCAAATACGAGTTTGAGAATATCCTTTGTACCTCTTGCGCAAGCTCATATGAAAGTGAAACGGCGCAAACCGAGGTAAGCTTTCTGAGAATTACCTCTTCCGCATGACTGGGACCTATAATTGAAGCCAAGCCTGCATATTTTACGCCGTCAAGGGTGTCTCTTATGCAGGTGCTTATACGCTTATTCGTTCCCCACTCGAAGCCCTTGCTCGCATTGATTATTATTGTGCTTTCTTTTATAAACGGCTTCATTTCGGAAAGCACGTCGGAAATAAATTTTGTCGGTACTGCCACGAGCAAAGCGTCATTATAAGAGGCAAGCGCTCTTATATCGGTGCTTGCCTTTAATTTTTCGCTTATAGGTACATCTGCGAAATACTTCTGATTTTTACGGTTAATATTTATGTCGTCTATTTCTTCCTTGCAAACTCCGTAGATCAAAACGTCGTGTCCGCCGTCGGACAGCACCTGTGCAAGCGCCGTTCCCCAGCTTCCGCTTCCCAATACACCTATTTTCATTTATATGCTTCCCTTTCCGAAGTCCAAAACTATCTTATCTGTGGATACCTCGAGCTGTCTTAAGGTCACACCCGCACTTGTAAGCATTCTCTTTGAGCAAAGAGTTGCGGGAGTCGTTCCGTATTTGTCCGAAAGATAAACGACCTCTTTTATTCCGCTTTGAATTATCGCCTTAGCGCACTCGTTACACGGAAACAGAGCGACGTAAATTTTTGAGCCTGACAGGTTCTTCCCTCTCGCGTTCAATGTAGCGTTAAGCTCAGCGTGAACCACGAAG
>SVQV01000058.1 GCA_015065175.1 Oscillospiraceae bacterium
AACGATTCCCGATAGTGTAACAAGCATCGGCGAAGATGCGTTCAGAGGCTGTAGCGGCCTTACGAGCATAACGATCCCCGACAGCGTAACAAGCATCGGCTATGGTGCGTTTTTGGGCTGTAGCGGCCTTACGAGCGTAACTATTGGCAACGGAGTAACAAGCATCGGCTCTTATGCGTTCTCTTACTGTAGCAGCCTTACGAGCGTAATGATTGGCAACGGAGTAACAAGCATCAGCTCTAATGCGTTCTATAACTGTAGCGGCCTTACGAGCGTTCATATTACAGATATAGCAAAATGGTGCGAGATTTCGTTTGGTGGTTATTATGACAATCCTCTTTATTATGCAAAGAATTTGTACTTGAACGGTGAGCTTGTTACAGAGCTTGTAATTCCGGAAGGCGTAACAAGGATCGGCAATTATGCGTTCAGATACTGTAGCAGCCTTACGAGCGTAACGATTCCCGATAGTGTAACAAGCATCGGCTCTTATGCGTTCTCTGTCTGTAGCGGCCTTACGAGCGTAACAATTGGCAACGGAGTAACAAGCATCGGCGGGGCTGCGTTCTATAACTGTAGCGGCCTTACGAGCGTAACAATTGGCAACGGAGTAACAAGCATCGGCTCTTATGCGTTCGAAGACTGTAGCGGCCTTACGAGCGTGTCAATTCCCGATAGTGTAACAAGCATAGGCTCTGATGCGTTCTGTGGCTGTAGCTCACTTGAAAGTATAACCATTCCCTTTGTCGGTGAAGCAAAGAGCAATACAAGCAATACTCATTTTGGTTACATTTTCGGTGCAGACTCTTATTCAGATAATGATGAATATGTTCCTGAAACTCTTAAAACAGTAGTCATAACGGGCGGCACAAGCATCGGCTCTTATGCGTTCGAAGACTGTAGCGGCCTTACGAGCGTGACGATTCCCGATAGTGTAACAAGAATCGGCAAAGATGCGTTCTCTTACTGTAGCAGCCTTACGAGCGTTCATATTACAGATATAGCAAAATGGTGCGGAATTTCGTTTGGTGGTTCTTATTCAAATCCTCTTTTTTATGCAGAGAATTTCTACTTGAACGGTGAGCTTGTTACAGAGCTTGTAATTCCGGAAGGCGTAACAAGCATCGGCAAGAGGGCGTTCGATAGCTGTAGAGGCCTTACGAGCGTAACGATTCCGGACAGCGTTGAAAGCATCGGCGAAGATGCGTTTTGGTACTGTAGCGGCCTTACGAGCGTAACGATTCCCGACAGTGTAACAAGCATCGGCTCTTCTGCGTTCCAGGGCTGTAGAGGACTTACGAGCGTAACAATTGGAAATGGCGTAACAAGCATCGGCGATCATGCGTTCTGGGAATGTAGCGGCCTTACGAGCGTTAAGATTCCCGACAGTGTAACAAGCATCGGCAATTATGCGTTCTGGGAATGTAGCGGCCTTACGAGTATAATCTTTGAAGATACTTCTACCTGGTATCGAACCAAAAGTTCTTCTGATTGGGAGAATAAGACGGGCGGTACAAGTACGTCGGTGACGAATCCTTCGACAAATGCAACGTATTTCAAATCGACATATGATTATTATTATTGGTATAAAAAATAAAGCAAATATCTGATCAAATAATAAAGCCGTTATCAAAGCGTGATAATACCCACGCCGCGATAGCGGCTTTTATTTTGCGGGTGGTATATATTTTTGCACCGACAAAACAATGCGAAGCGGTGGATGAGGTCCTTTTTTACGACGAAATAAGATGTTAACGAGAAACATTGCAAGTATCAACTTTTAGAGGAAACAAAGTACTACAAATGTTGGGGGATACCGTAGCCTCGCCGATAATTGCAAACAGACCTATAAATCAAAAAAATTTTCTTTAGAATTTTTTGAAGAGTTTGAGGGACTTTTTTGCAAAAAAGTCCCTCAAGAAAAAAGATATATCGAAAGTTTTTACATGGTTTTGGCGTGTAATTCGAATTTATTACGCACAAAGCTTTTATTAAAGCTCGACAAGCGAGACTGTCATATCATCGGTGTTTATTTCTACCGTCTGAGAGCTATGAAAATTGCGCTCCTTCACGCTATCAAGCAGAAATCGATTATAAATATATTTTTCCGACTGACACCACGTGTCATTATAAAAACGTGTGGCAAATGTCGGCCAGAAGCAGACGCTCGGTGCTATTCTTCGATATAGCTCATACACGGCTTCATATTGTGACTCGCTGCTTACAACGGCAAGCCCGTGATGAGCAACCTGCATGATATCGCTTTTAAGCTGTTCTTCTGTGCGGTATATAGGAGAACTTTCATCGATAAGCCGAGAAAGGCGGTCACCGAAGGCATCTCCAAGCAGCATGAAGCTTACACCGTTTTCAAAGGTTATCTTATAAACTGCGCTCGTATCGTTACGGTTTGTAGGCGGATCGGGGTATCGGTCGAAGGCACTCGTTACAACATCTACAGTCGCGCCCGATATATTGTAGACTTCACCCGTATGTACCTCATGCACAAATGCATCGGGATAGAGCTTTACAGCTTCAAACCACTCATTTTCATATATTCCGTCATCGCTTCCCGCATCGTAACCGTTAAAATCCTCGCCTGTGGGAATATTATAGAGGATGCGCTCAATTCTGATGCAGTCCTTATACTCTGTCATAAATTTTGAGGCAAGGGCGATATGGTCAATATGACCGTGGGTAAAAAGCCACGCGGCAATAATGGGCTTTTCTCCGCCAGACCTGTCAGAAAGGTACTTATAAAGACGTGCGCCGTCCATATCAAAACTCGTTCCGCCATCTACGAGAATGAATTTTCCGTCCGATAGTTGAATAGCGTAAGACATTCCTCCGCTCATAAGCTTTATCTGTGCTACCGTATTATACATCTCTGCCTCCATGAAGTGTTGTTTTTCAAACTTACACAAACATTTTACCACACAAAAAGGAGCAAGTCAAGGTCAAAGCTTTGTTTTTTATTAATCCTCAAAATCCTCGGGATCGGGAATTTCAATTGCCGCGCCTCCTTGCAGATAGGACTCGTGTGCATAAATACCCGCCAGAGCCATACGGATGCCAAGATCCACATCAATGGGAGACGGCGTATCATTTTCAATACAGTTGAAAAATGCTCTCATCATCTTGCGGTCAATTCCAAGATGAGTTTTACCCTTACCGTCCTGGAAAGAAGACACCGTTATCGGCACATCTATCTTCTCACCGCTAAATGAGGCGGGCTCGTCCGAGAAGCGAGCCTTGCAATGTGCTTCGGTGCGGCTCTTGCTCTTATCTACCTCTATCATGCCGCGTGTGCCGTACAGGGCGTAGTTGTGTGTATAACCGACATAAGCGCCGAAGCATATCCATATACGTATTACAGCTCCCTTGGCGGTTTTCACCAGCATGACGGCATTCTGCACGTAATTTGGCTTATAAGGATTATACTGCGGCTCGGGTACCATACAGGTAACGGATACAGGACGGTCATTCATAATGTACAAAAGGGGGCCTAAGTCGTGTGTGCAATACTTGATAGCGGGATTATAGGTTCGCCAATGTCCTTCAACATAGTCCTCGGGCTTATATTCCCGGTAATCCTGCGCATGCAGATATTCACCCTCCGCATATACGATATCACCGAACTTCCCTTCCTCATACATAGCCTTCCAAGCCTCAATGTAACCGAGAAAGCAGTCGTTTTCTCCGCACATATACTTAAGCTCGGGGTGAGCGGCAACCGCCTTTTTAAGCGCCTTCGCCTCTTCAAGGGAATTGACAGCAGGAATCTCGGAAAGCACGTTCTTCCCTGCATCCATTGCTTGTATAACAAACGGAACATGCATTACCGCATCGGTCGCAATAACAACGGTATTAGTATCCGCCGTAAGAAATTCATCAAAATCAAGATAAGCGGCAACGTTTTCTATTCCGAATTCATCTTTAAGCCGAGTTTTTGCTCTATCAAGTGTCTCGGGATTCTTATCACAGATAGCAACAAGCTCAACATCGTCATCAATTATTATATCGAAAACGGAGCCAAGACCTCTTTTTAATCCAACAACACCGAGACGGATTTTCTCAATTTTACTCATTACAAACACTCCTTATAATCAATATCAGAATGTATACATAACATCTGTAAGGTCGACTTTTTTCTGCCTATCGGTGCTATCGTCCAAAAAGCAATACTTGAAGCTTGACATATAAAGGAAGTGATCGTAGTAGCGCTCATGTCCGCGCTCCCAATCTCCTATCTCAAGACGCAATTTGTGATATATCTCACGCGCCTTTTCATCATTGCCTACACACCTTTCGGCAAATGCGCAGGAAAGCATTTCTATCGCATCCACAGCCTTTTCAAGAATACGTACGGAAACGGTCTGCAAACGCACGGTAGATGTATAATTTTCCTTGATCAGCGCACGAAGCTCATCACAAATAGCGGGAACTGAGCGCAGACTCTTCTCCATATTCGGATCATAATAGAAATTGGGACGGCGATATGCATCGGTGCGGGAGATAAACTGATACGGCATAGCTAAAGCTATCTTGTAGAGCAGATCATAGAATTTTTTATAATCCTTGCCGAAGGCTGTCTTGAAATAGTCTTCCGCAATCTCTTCAAAGGAGAGGCTTGTGTCAAACATAGTTCTCGCATAAGTGTAAACCACAAGACCGTGAGGGAAAAAGTGCCTTTGCGTGCCGTCCTGTATAAGACCGTCAACGTCAAATTTCTTATATACCTTTACGTCCTCATTTACACGCTTTGCAAGTGAAATACCCGCAAGGTCATAGACCTGAGCCGCCCATGAATGATATTCGAATCCGATGATAGAGCCGTTAAATACCTTTTTCCACTCGTCGAGATAAATAAAATGCTCGTCTAAATCCTTTGCTCTGTCATGCTGGTTGCCGTTGCGCTTATATTTTGCCATAACAGGCTTCGGCATATCGGGGCTTCTCAATGTACGTGAATAGCAACGTGTGATAGGTGCAAAGCAGAGTGCGAAGCGGTCGGGATTTTTAAGTCTTTCGGTTTCGGGCGCCCACATTGTATCGGTGTAAGCAATAAATACGATACGTGTGGAAAGTCCTTCGGCTGTCAGCTTCTCGTCTATCTCGTTCATCGACATTATGTACCAGTCGGCGGGAATCTTCTTTTTACATTCCTCGCATTCGCAGTGGTTGAATGATCCGTCGGCAAGCCATACATGAAGAAAATCAACATTCTGATGCTTTCTTGCATAACGTACAACGCCATCGGCAAACATTGATCTCGCTTCGGGATTAGACATACAAAACTGAGTATAAACAGAGAGGTCCTTGAAAAGCTTACGCTCTCCGTCAAGCTGTGCGACATACTTGTAGTTTTCGGGAGGTATTACCATATCTCTCGGACGTTCTGCACCTGCCGGTGAATCGTCTGCGGGCACACCGAAGGCGTCCGCAATAAAACCATGACCTACATCGTGGAACTGCAGACCTCGCAGCCCCATCTCCGCTTCCATCTGGCGCTTCCATTGAAGCACATTATCGGGTGTAATAACTTCTGCGGGACGGTTTTCCTCATTATACTTGTGTTTGTAATAATCATTATAATAATCATAAGGAATTGTGAATTCTATCAATGCCATATTCATACCGATTTTTGGAGTAAAATCAATATATTCAAGCATCTGCGCCTGCTCGTGAGAGGCTGCCGTGCCCCAACCGCGGTAACGGCAGGAGGTCGCAAAGCGGTATTTTACGGGCTTTATGTTTTCTATGGGAATATATTCACCGTCAGGTCCGGGCAATAACCAACGGCATCCGTTCTGACGGAAAAATTCATACACGGAGAGTAAGACCGAGCGAGGATTGTCGCCTGCAATCACACCGCCCTGCTCATCGGTATCAATATAAAGAATATCATCAAGCTCGGTATCCTTCACATCGCTTACATCAAGTCCTAACTGCTGCATCAGTCCGAGACGGAATCCGTCGGTAGCGGCGGGGTCGTATGTAATGTCTATACTACCGCATTCGGGCATCATCATACGCAGATATTTACGCAGCTCGTGCGCCGCAAATCCTACTGTTTCATTCGTCGATAAAGTATAAATTTTGAACATAAGAGAACTCCTTTCGTGATCAAAAGAATCAAGCGGCGTTTATGGCAAGCAAAAGCATGTCAGACGGCAGTTCTCCTTCTCGCTCGTCGTAATAACCGCCGATCACCTGCTTTTATGCATAGAAACGCTTCTGCTGCTATTATAACATACTTTTTTGCAAGTAATAAATAACAAAATCCCCTAAAAAACAGAACAATTCCCACTTTTTATTGAACTTTGGCAAAATCTATGGTAATATATAAATGTAAAATAACGAAAAAGGAGTAAAGCCGTGCGCGATATATGTGCCAAAATAGACAATTCCGCCATGATAGGCGGAATTGAATTCAAATACTTCGTATATGAAATGGAGCTACATAAGCTCAAGCAACCGTTTTGTCAGCTGCATTACTATCTCTACCTGTTTGTTCATGGAGAGGGAGAAATGCAAATGGATGACAAGCGCATAAAGGTAAAGGCGGGTACGCTGGTAATGGTGCATCCGTGGCAGCTCTTTCGAATCGTAGAGACCAAGGAAGAGTTAGTCTATCTTTATATCTCCTTTACAGGCGAAGGTACAGATAAGATAATATCCGAAATCGGCGCCACAGAGCCTATCACCGCATATGAAGGATATGCGCATCTTATAGACTTTTGGATGAAATCGATCCGCAGACTTCATGAGAAAAATGCGCTCTACATAACAGAATCGGTTTTTGCCGCTACCCTTTCCCGTCTCGTGTTACCCGAAAAAGAAGAAGAAGAGGAAAATTTTTCGATAATTCTGCGGTATATACAGGAGCATCTTTCCGACCCGGAGCTTTCCTTGCGCTCGGTCGCAGGATTGTTCTTTTACAGTGAAAAATACTTCTCTGCACTGTTCCGAAAAAAAACGGGTACTCACTTTACGGATCATCTTGCAGAGCTTCGGATCCGCCACGCCATCTCTTTGATAGACGGAGGAATGCGCTCCGTGACAGAACTTTCCGACGCTTCCGGCTTTTCAAACTCCACATATTTTTCAAAGGTATTTAAAAAGACAACGGGCAGGACACCCGCTGTCTATATACGCGAAAAATCAAAAATTAAGAAAGATGTTTTTTAAAGGTTGCCGTTTCGGTACTCCAAGGGGGTTCTGCCCGTACGGGCACGAAAGGTCTTTATAAAGTGAGGAATATCGGAAAATCCGACAGCGAGCGCCGTCTCGCCGACACTTAAGCTCTCGGTGCGCAAAATTTCCATTGCCTGATTTATTCTGTAATCTACTATGAAGGTTCTTACGGTAACGCCCGTATGTGCCTTAAAGACTCTGTTGATATATGAGGGATTGAAGTGGAAATGCTCGGCAAGGTCTTCATTTTTTATTGGCTTCGAATAATTATCCTGTATATATTCTATTACGCGTCTTGCAAGGACAGCTCCTGCGCTTTTGCCGCTACTCTCTCCTGTACAGCCGAGACGGACGATGCTTATGATTATAGACTTCAAGAGCGAAGAAAGAAGCTCGTCACGGAACTCTGTCTGTGTATTAGACTCAACGACAAGATTGGTTATTCTCGACTCAAATGATGCGCCGTCAAAAAACACAATTTCTTTGTTCAGCACGGAAGCGTCCGAAAAATCTATTTTTCTCGAAAAATTATCACTCGGGAATGTCTCGGCATATAAGGGACCGAAGGTCTGCTTTATATGGCTATGCTCTTGTGTATAATCAAAGTTAACGGATATATAACGCATATCGCTTATTCGCCATATATACTCCGTACCCGTCTGAAAAAGCACTACTGTTCCCGCTTTTATCTTGTAGGCTCTGCCTTCAATAACTATCTCTCCGTTTCCGTGCAGAATGTAAAAAAGACGGCAGTCGCGTGTTTTCAGGCTTCTGCTCGTATAACGCCCCGGCTTCATGCTTCTGATGATAGCCTGTCTTATAAACGGTTCTGTTTCATTCAGATTCATATGTACACCTCCCCTTTTATTACAAGTATACATCATCTCAGAGTATAAATCAATACGCAATAGCAAATAAAAGTACAAAAAACACAATTTTTTGTAATAAATATACATAGCATAAACAGAGCTTTTCTGTTAAAATGAAATAAAAAGAAAAACGGAGGTTTTTTTATGGATTATCAAATTCTGCTTGAAAAATTCAGTCAGAGATTGAAAAAACGCCGCATCCGTCTGCACGGCTGTGTGCTTATGCTGAACGGAGAGACGGTCGGAGAGCTTTACGTTCCGCCGTATAACAGGGACACACCTCACAGAATGTATTCGGCTACAAAATCCGTAGTTGGAGTCGCAGTAGGAAAGCTTATAGGAGAAGGAAAGCTTTCGCTTGATGACAAGCCTGCGGAGCTTTTTTCCGATATTATCGATACATCGGAAACACATCCGTTTGTAAAGGAGCTTACAGTACGTAACGCCCTGATGATGCAAACGGCATATTCGAAGCCGACATACGGAGAGGGCAACAAGGATTGGCTTGCCTCTTATTTCAGAGCAACGCCTACACATCCGCCTGCTACGCTCTGGCATTACGATAGTTGCGGAAGCTATATGCTCGGAGGACTTGTCAAGCATATCAGCGGCATGAGCCTTCGTGAATATATGCGCCCGCTCTTTGACGAGATAGGCGTAAGCCGTGATGCTTATTTTCTTGAAGGTCCCGACGGCGAGGCTTGGGCAGGCTCGGGCTTTATTGCCACAACCTCAGATATAGCCAAGATAGCAAACCTGCTTCTGAACAAGGGACGCGCTAACGGCAAGCAGCTTATTCCCGAGGATTATGCCATAGATGCGACCTCCACGCTCACAAGAGCGGTTGACGGCTCGGACGCAAACTATTACAGATGCGGATACGGCTATCAGATATGGACTCTGCCCGAAGGCGCGTTTGCCTTCAAGGGACTTGGCGGTCAGCTTGCCATAGGCTTCCCCGGGCGCAATCTTGTGTTTGCCTGCAATTCGGACACTGCGGCGGCAGATACCACATATAACGAGCTTCTTGATGCCATGTACGATATAATACTTCCTCACTTCCCTATAACCGATATGTCAGAATACGAAAGGACACAATGCGCTCCCATTACGGAAAACGTGTTTGAGGATATATGTAATAAGGATTACGAATTAAATGAAAATCCGACTAAAATAACCTCGGTAAGGTTCGAAAGAGCGGGAGATGTTTATTATTTCATATATACAAGAAACGGAGAAACAAAGCGTCTGGAATTTAAGATAAACGAGGAGCATGTAACGCTGTTTCCCGAGCAATACAGCGGAAAAAGGCTTTTCGACCCATCGATGAAAATGAACTACAAATGCAGTGTCATCGGAGAATGGACAGAACCGACAAAGCTCCGTATTTGCGTTTACGCGGAGGATATTTTTGTCGGAAATATGCTTATGTTCTTCGCATTCCGCGACGGTAAGGTTGCTATACAAATGAAGAAGAACGCTCAATTCTTCTTCGATAATTTCCCCGCATACACATACGGAACAGTGGAGAAAGAGAAATGAAAAAAGAAAAGATATCTCTCGCCTTTGTCGGATGCGGAAAATTCGCCAGAGCCTTCGTTCCGCTGTGTACGGGGCATCCGAATGTCGAAAAGGTATACGTATGCGACATAAAGCGTGAGCGAGCGCTTGAATACAGTGAAAAATTCGGCACGGAGATAATTGATACCTACGATGAAATACTGAAAAGAAAGGACATCGACTGCGTGATGATATTCACAGAGCGTCATCTTCACGGCGAGCTTGTTCTTTCGGGACTGCGTGCGGGAAAGCACGTGTATTCCGCAGTTCCTATGGCGTCTACGGTCGAAGACTGCGAGGAAATAGTCAACGAGGTAAAAAAGAGCGGTCTTATCTATATGATGGGCGAGACCTGCTATTATTACCCCTGCGCTATGTTCTGCCGTGAGGCTTATGCGGAAGGAAAATTCGGAAAATTTATATATGGCGCATCACAGTACTATCACGATATAGACTCAATAGGATACGGTAAAACTCCTATGGAGAGCGGAATGCCGCCTCTCTTATACCCCACACATTCTACGGCAATGATACTGTCGGCGGTAGACTCTTATGTTACAAAGGTCTCCTGCTTTGGCTATCGTGATACGGAAAATGACGGACGCTTCGGCGCAGGAAACAACTACTGGGACAACGAATTTTCCAATCAGTACGTATTTATGGAGCTTGCAAACGGCGGCACTGCCAGAGTCACTGAGGCAAGACGAATAGGCTGGAAGAGCCCAAGCTCATATATATCCGCTCTCTACGGAACACGCGGCGGCTATGAATTCAGCAATGCACAGCATATTTTAGTCGAGCGCGATATGACGAGTGAAAAGGAGCGAGTCAAGCTTACCGATGTAAGCGACTACGTCAATCCTGCGGATATGGTCGAAAACAAAGACTTGCCCGACTTCAAGGAGCGTGTGGCAAACGGAGAGTGGCAATGGCGCTCAAACTCCGAGGTACAGGCCAAAGAGGTTGCAAGACTTCCGAAGGAGTACGAGACCTTGCCTAACGGACACATGGGCTCACATAAGCTTCTGATAGACGATTTTGTAAGAGCGGTAGTTACGGGCAAGCAGCCTGTGCTTAACGCGAAGCGCGCGGCAAGATATACCGTTCCCGGTCTCATTGCGATAGAGTCGGCAAATCTCGGAGGCGTTCCGCTTGATGTTCCCGACTTTGGAAGTGATGACGACTGATGCCGTATCTCTTTTTAACTCTTGCGCTTATAGGTGGGCTTATCAAGGGCTTTGCGGGCAAGAAGGTAAGCCACGACGTAACCAATCTGCATGACGGCTTTATCGTAAACACCGTCCGCACACTTTTTTGTGCCGCAATAGGCTTTCTCGTTGCAGTATCTCAGGTGGGAATATCGGGCTTTGCACTGACGCCCGCCGCCTTCCTCGTCTGCCTTGTCTCCTCGGTATTTATGGCTCTTTTCGCTATCAGCTGGCTGTACGCGTACAAAAGTGAGGCATACGTATTTTTAAGCGTATTCACTATGCTCGCTTCGGTCATAACGGGTATTCTCGGCAGAATTGTGTACGGCGACGAGCTTAAGCTGACAAGAATTCTCGGCTTTGTCATTCTGTTTCTGGCTATATACATAATGTCCTTTTATAATAAGAACGTTTCGGGAAGAATAACAAAAAAGGCGGCAATTACGCTTTTTCTCGGAACTCTCGGTGTATCGCTTTCGGATTTTATGCAGAAGGTGTACACAAAGGAAAGCCTTGGAGAAGCGAGCGTTTTCACCTTTTACACATATTTTCTCATGCTTATTCCGCAGATAGCCGTTATACTTATATTCAACGCAAAGAAGGCGGAGAAAAATCCCTCACTGCTCGATAAGCGGCATATAATCATATTTTTCATAATGTCGGCGGCTCTGTACCTGAATGTTCTTACAAAAACGTTCGCCGTACGTGATATTCCCGCAACTCAGATGTATCCTACGCTTCAAGGAGCAAATCTTATTTTCTCGGCAATACTCGCAAGTCTGCTCTTTAAAGAGAAAATAACCTTAAAGAGCGTGCTGGGAATAGCGGTCGCACTGATAGCGGTGGTGCTTATGAATATATAAACAAGCATCTTCGATCGACGTCTTGAAAACTGAAATTGAACAACAAAAAAGGATGAATTGACTCAACATTTCATCCTTTTTTATTATTTATTTTAACTGAGCGTAATGATATTTTGCCTCATACTCCAAAGCTTCTGAGACAGTCTCTGCTTCTTTTTGCATATTCCAGACTGTCGCCGTCATACCACAGATCCTGCTCGACAACTACATACTCTGCGTTTGTCTTTTTTATCGCCGTAAGCAGCTCTTCGATATTCTGCATACCGCTTCCCAAGCTCGTGAATTTCAGATTGTTCTCCTCTCGGCTCTTTTTGGGAGCATCTGAGTCTGTCGAATTTAACTTGTCGCAGACGAAGTCCTTAAGATGCACTATATCTATATGCTCCGCATACTTGCCGAGATATCCACACGGATCCTCGCCCGCATATTTTACCCAACAGGTATCTATTTCAGGCTTCAATATGTCTAAGCCTACAGTATCATACAACCAGTCAAAGAGGTATTTATCATCATACTTTTCGAACTCGAATTCATGGTTATGGTAAAGCAAGGCTATGCCATTATCACGGAGCAGCCTTCCCACTCTGCATATACACTCGACCGTGTTTTCAAAGCTCGGACTGCCCTTGTGGTTATCTATACCCATCCAGGAGATAACACAGAACTTTGCGCCCAATGTCTTTATAAACTCTACGTGCTTCTCCGAAAAATCCGGGAATGCGCTGTACACATAGTGAGTGGCTATACATTTAAGACCTGTTTTATCGAGAAGCGCCTTTATTTCTTCGGCAGTCTTACCGTAATATCCCGCAAGCTCCACGTAATCGTAGCCCATTTCCTTTACAGCCTTTAAAGTCCCTTCCATATCCTTTTCCAGCTTGTCACGAACAGAATAAAGCTGTAATCCTACCTTTAATTTTTCCATAGCACTATGCTCCTTTTTTGCTTTTTTTCATTATATGCTATTATGAAAAGCATGTCAATAAAACTGTAATATTCCAATAAATTTACACAGTTTTTGGCTATTATTGTGCAGAAACGAGATAGTCAAATCAAGGCATCTGCGATTTTAAGCTTTCCTTTGCGGATGAAAGCATGAGCTTTATTCTGTTGAGCTGGTTTACCTCGGAAGCACCCGGGTCATAGTCAACGGCTACGATATTTGCCTGAGGATAGGTATTTTTCATGGCCTTTATGACACCTTTACCGACAACGTGGTTGGGCAGACAAGCAAAAGGCTGGATACATACTATATTGGGTGCGCCCGAATGGATAAGCTCTACCATTTCGCCTGCCAAAAGCCAGCCTTCCCCATACTGATTTCCGAGCGAGAGGAAGGGCTTCGCATATTCGGCTATCTGCTCTATATTCATGGGCACATCAAAATG
>SVQV01000059.1 GCA_015065175.1 Oscillospiraceae bacterium
ATCGGGATGAGTGGAAAAGTTTACGAGCGCTATATCCTTTGCGTCCTTCCGCTTGAAGCGCAAAAGACGGACGGTATTGTCAGCCTCGGCAAGACGGGAAACAATGTGCGGAACCTCATCGGAACGAGGATTTGTAACTGCTCTGCCGTCATCAAGCCTGTATCTGCGGACAAAGGCGATAGTCTCAGCTGTTTCCTTTTCCGCACTCGAAAGCGTAGCCTCCTCCATATCGTCAATAGCGAGCTGTGCGACGTCAACAAACTTTGTGTAGAGGACCTCTATGTATGCGGCAGGGAGGCGGTTCGGTCTATTCTGGTTATCGAGCCAGAAGGTTGTGTGCTGATGAATAGCGTGGAGAAGCACACATTCCTCGCTAAGTCCGAGACGCTCCTCTATCTTTTCCTTTATATGCTTTACATCTGCTATATCTATTCCCAAAAGGTCGGCGGCTATCAAAACAACGGTCTTTTCTCCGTCATTTAAAGCAATAGCGTTTAACTCTATCGGGTCAAGCACGCCGTTTGCCAATCTTATGCCGAAATAACCGTCAAGGTGTGTACCGAGCGGCGGTGTAATATCAAGTCTTGCAAATCCTGCTTTTAACATAGTTTCTTCCTCCAAAATTTTATAATCAGTTTGTTATACCACTAATTTTCGCATTTGTAAAGGGAATAATTTCTTAAATCATATCAATAAGCTTCTTCGCTTCGTTTGTTATCTGTTCTTCAAGCGCAGGTGTGAAGTGTGACGACTTTGCCTCGTATCCGCCCTGAGAGAAAGCTTCGGCTGTGGGGAGATAGCCCTGGTTTCCGTTAGTAAGGCAGAAGGTGAGCGCAAACCTTCCTTTTGCCAACTCTCTTGCTATTGCGGCATATTTGTGGAATGGCTCGCCCGGAAGTCCGAACAAAACTACTTCTCCGATGCCGATGACAGTAACAGGGAGCGCACGATATATGGTCATAGATTCTCTTATATCAATTATACGACGTGCATATCCCATTTCCTCAATGGAGGGATTGTATCCGAGAGTGTTCTCTGCTCGTGCTTTTTCAAATGCCTTGGCTTCCTCGTACTTTTCTTCACCCTCTGTGTTACTCTTGTTGTAAACTACACTTATCTTCGCAAACAGCTTGTCGGCTTTTCTTTCGGTTGTAGAATCCCACATCTTTATAACCGTGTCGGCAATAACACGTCCCATATAGCGGCTATGCTCATATCCTTGCTTACTGTTTCCGTTTATGACATCGCGGTGAGCCACGTCTCCCTGCGCATTAGTGAAAAAGGCGCAATTCACGTCGCCGAGGTCAACTTCGACGAAGCGGCGGACAAAGCCGGGCCAGTCTGCCGACACCTTCTCGCCCTTGACTACGTCGGGATGAGCCGAAAAGTTGACGAGCGCGATATCCTTCTTCTCCTCACGCTTGAAGCGCAAAATACGAACGATGTTATCCGCCTCACCAAGTCGGCAATCGATATGGGGGACGTCCTTAGCAAAAGGATTAGTAACAATTCTGCCGTCGTCAAGCTTGTATCTGCGCACGAAGGCGATACGCGTGTCAGTTTCTCTTTCGCCGCTCGAAAGCGTAGCCTCTACCATATCCTCGATAGCGAGCTGCGCAACGTCAACGAATTTCGTATAAAGGACCTCTATATATTCCCTCGGGAGACGGTTCGGTATAACTATGTTATCGAGCCAGAACGAGGTATGCTGATGAATTGCGTGAAGAAGCACACATTCCTCGGAAAGTCCAAGACGCTCCTCTATCTTTTTCTTTATATGCTTTCCGTCCGCTATATCTATTCCCAAAAGGTCGGCGGCTATCATGACGACCGTCTTTTCACCGTCATTCAATGCAATAGCGTTCAGCTCTAAGGGATCAAGCACGCCCGACGCAAAGCGTGCGTGGAAATAACCGTCAAGGTGTATTCCCAAGGGCGGTGTAATATCAAGTCTTGCAAATCCTGCTTTTAACATAGTTCGTTCCTCCAAAATTTTTAATCAATTTATTATACCACTGTTCTTTGCTTTTGTAAAGAAAAAAGCAAATATTTTATCTATAGTTTAAATATTCTGTTGAATAACGCCGCCGAAATCCCCGCAAATTATCAAATAATCCCGCTCCGTCAATTCCTTCTGCTCGGGAAATCGCTCGGAATTCAATTTCTGCACATCTGTCGGAATGTGTGTGTCGCCTGTAATAAATATCATATTTTTCTCCTTTTTGTTTTGTAAATATGCTAAAAAAGCAATGCGCCCGCAGGCACAAAAGCAAAAATACGGCATACCTCTTTCAAGATACGCCGTATTTCAGATAAGATCCGCTTTACTTCTTTATTAAAGAGCCGAAAGAATTTCCTCTGCTTTTGCGAGTGCTTCGGGTATCTTGTCGATGTCACGACCGCCGCTCATTGCGCTGTCGGGACGGCCGCCGCCCTTTCCGCCTGTTACCGCGCTTACCTCACGGAGAAGATTTCCCGCATGAGCGCCGTTTTTCACGGCATCCGCGCCGCAAGCGCAGACAAAGTTGAGCTTGCCCTCGTTTACTACAGCCAATACGGCAACAGTGTCGCTATGCTCTGCCTTTATCGTGTCGCATACGTTTCTTGCGGCATCGGGGCGCATTTCAAGCTTAACGGCAAGAAGCTTTACCTTAGAAAGCTGCTTTGCGCTTCCTATAAGCGAGGAGAGCTGAGCCTGTGAGAGCTTTGCGTTTGCGCTTTCAAGCTCACGCTTGACTTCCTTTATCTCTGTCTGGAGAGCTGCCGCTCTCTTTGTTATATCGTTTACGTTTGCCGCCTTAAGCTCCTTTGCGGTGCTTGCGATAAGCTCGTCACGCTCGTCGATAAGCGACAGAACTCCCATACCCGTAACAGCTACTACTCTGCGCACACCTGCGGCTACCGAGCTTTCCGAAACGAAGCGGAAAAGTCCGATATTACCTGTATTTTCAACGTGTGTTCCACCGCAAAGCTCTGTAGAGGATGAGCCTATCTTTACCACTCTTACAGTGCTTCCGTACTTCTCGGAGAAGAGTGCCATAGCGCCCATTGCCTTGGCTTCCTCGAGGCTTGTCTCTTTAACTGTAGCGCTTTCTGCCAAAAGGATATTTTCATTTACTATTCTTTCAACACGCGCAAGCTCCTCGGCTGTAACTGCGGCAAAATGTGTAAAGTCGAAGCGCAGTTCCTTTTCATCTACATAAGAGCCTGCCTGCTCAACGTGTGAGCCAAGCACGGAACGGAGAGCCGCCTGGAGCAGGTGGCATGCCGAGTGATTTCTCTTTATTGCCGCGCGTCTTGCTTTGTCTATTTTAAGAGTAAGGGTATCACCCTTTTTAACTATTCCGTTATTCAAGGACACGATATGGATATAAACTCCGTCGGTCTTTTTCGTGTCGGTTACGGTAAGAGAAACTCCGTCGGCTTCAATAACACCCGTGTCGCCTACCTGACCGCCGCCCTCGCCGTAAAATACGGTTCTGTCGAAAATGAGCGAGCATTCGCCCTCGCTTAACTGCTCAACTTCCTCGCCGTCCGAGATAATTCTCACGACTTTAGCTATACACTCGGTGTCGGTATATCCTAAAAACTCGGTCTTTTCAAGTCCGTCAAGCAGCTCCTTGGAGCTATCGTCCCAGCCGCCAATGTTTCCTCTTGCGGCACGCGCGCGCTTTCTCTGCTCGTCCATAAGAGCATCAAATGCCGCCTGCTCGATGCCGAGACCGCTCTCCTCCGCTATCTCTCTTGTGAGGTCTACGGGGAAGCCGAATGTATCGTAAAGCTTGAATGCGTCCTCGCCGGATATCTCGCTCTTTCCGTCTGCCTTAGCCTTCTCTATTACAGAAGCAAGAATGTTAAGACCCGCGTCTATTGTGACGTTGAATCTCTGCTCCTCCATAGAAATGACCTTAAGGATATAATCCTTCTTTTCAACAAGCTCGGGATATGCGCCCTCGTTCTCGCCTATTACAACAAGGCAAAGCTCGGGCAGAAATTCACGGTTTATGCCGAGCAGCTTGCCGTGTCTTGACGCACGGCGGAGAATACGGCGAAGCACGTAGCCTCTGCCCTCATTTGACGGAATAACCCCGTCGCATATCATAAAGGTTGCGCTTCTTATATGGTCGGTAACAACACGTATAGAGATGTCGTCATCCTTATCTACTCCGTACTTCTTGCCGGCAATAGCGCAAACAGTATCAAGTATACGTCTTACAGTATCGACCTCGAAGAGATTGTCAACTCCCTGCATGATGCAGGCAAGTCGCTCAAGTCCCATACCCGTGTCTATATTCTTCTGTACAAGCTCTGTATAGTTTCCGTTTCCGTCATTGTTAAACTGCGAGAATACGTTGTTCCATATCTCCATATATCTGTCGCAGTCGCAGCCGGGCTTACAGTCGGCAGAGCCGCAGCCGTACTTTTCGCCGCGGTCAAAGTATATTTCGGAGCAGGGACCGCAGGGGCCAGAACCATGCTCCCAGAAGTTGTCTGCCTTTCCGAGTCTGACTATATGCGCTTCGGGAACGCCTATATCGTTTTTCCAGATATTATAAGCCTCATCGTCCTGCTCGTAAACAGAGGGCCAGAGTCTGTCTGCGGGAATTTCAAGCCATTCGGTCAAGAACTCCCAAGCGTAAGGAATGGCCTCACTCTTGAAATAATCTCCGAACGAAAAATTTCCGAGCATTTCAAAATAAGTGCCGTGACGCGCGGTATGTCCGACTCTGTCAAGGTCGGGTGTACGGATACACTTCTGACAGGTCGTAACACGGTTACGGGGCGGCTTCTCCTCTCCTGTGAAAAACTTCTTCAAGGGTGCCATACCCGAATTTATCAAAAGCAAGGACTTGTCGTTGTTGGGAATAAGAGAAAAGCTCTTCATTCTCAGATGTCCCTTGCTTTCAAAAAAAGAAAGATATTTTTCTCTCAATTCGTTAAGAGATGTCCATTTCATTTTATTTTCCTCCGTCTGCCCTCGGGCATTCTTCATTTATAAACATTAGTAATTATTATACACTCAAAAAGCGTCTGTGTCAATAGGATTTGTATTTCTACTTTTTCGTGAACTTATCGGCTTTATCAATATAGCTGTAGGATTTTTTCTTCTTCAGAATATCGTAAAGCTCACAGTAGCACTCGTGGCGGCTTTTTTCCACCTCTCCGCGCGCTACCGCCTGCACGACGGCACACTCACTTTCCTTCGTGTGAGTGCAATCGCTGTAACGGCAGTCTCCCGTATAGCGTGAAAACTCTTTAAATAGCGGCAACAGGTCGTCAAGGGTAAAAAAGTCGAAATGCACGAAGTCGAGAAGGCTAAATCCCGGAGTGTCGGCAAGAAAGCCGCAGCTTCCGCCCTTTTCGTTCACCTCAAAAATCTCTACGTGTCGGGTAGTGTGCTTTCCTCGCTCTATTTTCTGGCTTATGTCGCCTGTTTCAAGCGAAAGGTCAGGAAAAAGCGAATTGAGAAGCGTGGACTTTCCGACTCCCGAAGCGCCCGCAAAGGCGGCGCAAATGCCGTTTGTCAGCTTCTTTTCTATAAAGCTCTCAAGCTCTGATATTCCCTCTCCCGTGACACTGCTCACCGAAAAAACGTCATAGCCAATCTTTTTGTAAATTTCTTCGTACTGCTTTGACTCGCAAAGGTCCTTTTTGGTAAACACGGGAATTACCTCGATCCCGTTATACTCCGCTATCGCGATAAGCTTGTCTATCGTTGAAAGCGCGGGTGAGGGATACGCCGCCGCCACAACCACGAAAAGCATATCAAGGTTTGCAAGCGGGGGACGGATAAGCTGATTTTTTCTCGGCAATATCTTAGAGATAACCGTCTGATCCGCAATTTCACCCTGCTCTATCTCAACGTTGTCACCTATAAGGAGCTTAAGGTCGGTGTGGCGGAATACGCCCTTCGCTCTGCATACTATTCTCTCGCTTCTGTCCTCTGTCAGAACCTCGTAAAGACCTCCGAGTCCTTTTACTACCTTGCCTTTTTTCAGACTCATCAATTACCCCTTCCGCCGACGGTGAGAATTATTTTTCCCGCCTCGACATACGCCTCTGTGCGCTTTCCGCTCTCAATACTCTGCGATATGACAGTGTTGACGTCTCCGTCTCCTCCGCCGTAAACAAGCTCAAATACTACGTTGTTTTCATTCAGAAATTCGACCGCATCGCTGAGCTTACCGCCGACAAAATTCGGAATTTCAACGTAGGTCTTTTCTGTTCCCGCGCTCACTCTTATTTTAAGCAGACCGCCCGCACAGACTGTCTCGTCTATAGCGAAGCAGAGTCCTCGCGCAAGCGCGCCGCTGTATTCGTACTCGGTTTTTATGCTTATTCCGTAGCCTCCTGCCGCTATCTGCGCATTTAGCTGTGAGACAAGATTTTCCACATATACTCCTTCGGGAATGGAGAAGCGTACCGATTCGGGACCGTCGCTTACGGTAAGTATTATTTCAGTACCCTTCTTGCATTTTTCTCCGCCCGCAACCGACTGAGAAATTATCGCGCCCTCGGGATGTACGCTCGAAAATTCTCTTTTTACAGTGACGGAAAATACTCCGTCCTTCTCGGGTATGCCCGTATAGAAGGGCACAGTATAAAGCTTGGTCGCATTATATATAAATAATGAAATTACCACTACAAGAGCCACCGCAAAGAGAGAAACGAGATATATTACCGCTGCCTTTGCCTTTGAATTTTTTCTTACGTATTTTGCAGGCTTGATGTTTTCTGCCCTTTCGATCTCGGTGACTCCGTAGGGAACCAGACCTCCCTCGTTTTCTTCGGCTTCCTCCGAGCCCTCTGCCCTGTCATAGCCGTCTGTAATTTCCGACTCCTCCTCCGCAAAGGCGTAATCAGCTTCTTCTCCGTCGGAGGAAAGCGTTTCTTCGTCTGTCGCATTGAAGTAGACACCGCTCTCGGCATCGTCTATTTCCTCGTATTCGTCAAGCTCCTCGGGAGTGACCTTCTCGAAGCTTCCGCTATCTATTTCATCGCACATATCTGTGTCAATCGAAGCGTCATCCGATTGCTCCGACTCTGTGCCTGTATCGTTCTCCTGCTTTTTCTCCTTTTTCTTTTTCATAAAGCCGAAAAAGGATTTTTTTGCCACGGCTCTGTTCTCTCCCGCAAGACTTATCCTTTCAAGCACTCTCAACATATCAGACGCGCTCTCATATCTGTTTTCGGGACGCTTGGAAAGCGCGCGCATAATAAGACTGTCAAGCTCTGATGAAATCTCGGGGTTTATCTCGCTCGGGCGGACAGGCGTTTCTGTCACCTGCATCATAACGACATCCGAGGGAGCAGCCGCTTCAAAGGGTCGCTTGCCTGTCAGCATCTCATACATAACTATAGCGAGTGAATAGAGGTCGCTTCGGGAATCGACAGAGCCTCCCTTTGCCTGCTCGGGACTTATATAGTGGACAGTGCCTATAGAGCGGTCCTCCATGCGGAAGCTGTCCTTGTCGGGCAGTCTCGCTATTCCGAAGTCGGCGACCTTGATCTGTCCGTTCTTCATTATCATAATATTCTGCGGCTTTATATCTCTATGCACTATGCCTTTTTCATGCGCCTCTCTCAATGCGCGAAGCACCTGACGGGCACAGCTTACCGCCTCGGAGACGGGAAGCACCTTCTTGTGCTTCAGATAGGTCGAAAGAGTAATACCCTCGACACATTCCATAACGATATATTTAATGCTTCCCTCCATTGAAATATCAAATACATTTACAATATTGGGGTGAGAAAGCCTTGCTATCGCTCTTACCTCGGTCTCGAAGCTTTTCGTATTTATATGTAACTCGTTTTTGTCATCCTCTAAAATTTTAAGAGCTACGGCGCGGTTTAACAGCACGTCATTTGCGCGGTATACGCAGGCAGAGCCGCCTCTGCCTATAACATCTGTCACCATATATCTGCTGTCGAGCAGATTTCCGACAAAATTTTTGCTTTCCTGCATTTTCTTTCCCCTTTTTATATCTTTATAAGAACAGCCGTGACGTTATCGTCGCCGTTTTTTTCATTTGCCGCATCTATAAGATGCGAAAGCTTTTCTTCAAAATCTCCGTCACCGCTTATAATGTCTGAAATCTCTCTGTCGGTCAGTGCGTTTGTAAGTCCGTCCGAGCATAGAAGCACTACGTCTCCTTGCTCCAATAATGCGCAATTATACTCAGGCTCTATGTCGGGTGTCGCGCCGAGCGCCTTTGTTATCAGATTTTTCCGAGGGTGTATTCTCGCCTCGTCTTCGTCTATGACACCTCTGTCAAGCAGCTCCTGAACATAGGAATCGTCTCTTGTAAGCTGAGTTATTTCGTTTTTATGTATAAGATATGTGCGGCTGTCTCCGACATTTGCCGTATAGAGCGTCTGTCCGTATATCATAGCGGAGGTAAGCGTTGTTCCCATGCCCGAAAGCGCTTCCTCGGCGCTTCTTTCACATACCGCCATGTTTGCCGAATAGACCGCATTGCTGAATATACGCTTTATGTCAAACGCCTTTATAACGTCGCTCTGCGACTTTCTCTCCGAATAAAAGAAGCCGAAACGCTCGAGGTATGTCTTCACCGCCGTCTTGGCGGCAATCTTTCCGCCTGCTGTACCGCCCATTCCGTCGCAGACGACCGCAAGCAGATATTCGCCCTGAATTTCGGAAATTCCGTAGCTGTCCTGATTTTCCTTCCTTATTGTTCCTATGTCACTTTTGGCAAAAAATTTCATCTTTTTCCTCTTTGTAATCTGAATTAACTGTCCAAAACGGTGTTATGTAAATAAATGTTTACATCACTCCCGTGGGCTTGCGGTGTTTCTTCTGAGCTGACCGCAGGCGGCATTTACGTCTGTACCCAATCTGCGGCGCAGAGTAGCGGTTATTCCCGCCTTTTCGAGTATCTGCGCAAAGCGTGTGATGCTTTCCTTGTCTCCCCGCTTGAAGCCCGTCTCCTTTACCTCATTGACACGTATTAGATTAACATGAATGGGGGCGCCTATTTTGTCGAAATAGGACTTAAGCAGAGAAGATAATGATCTTGCATCGTTTTCGCTGTCGTTTTTCCCCGAAATCAAGGTATATTCGAAGGAAATTCTGCGTTTTGTCTCACTGTAATAATAAACGCAAGCGGAAAGCAAAGCATCTATATCGTATTTATTGTTTATCGGCATGATAGCCGAGCGGGCTTCGTTATTTGACGCGTGAAGCGAGACCGACAGAGTGATAGGAAGCTGCTCGTGCGCGAGGAGCCTTATTTTGTCGGCAAGCCCACAGGTAGAAAGCGAGATATGACGATATCCTATATTGAGACCGCCCTCACAGTTGACTAATTGCAAAAACTTTTTAACGTTTTCATAATTGTCGAGCGGCTCGCCTATTCCCATCATAACGATGTTGGAGACTCTCTCTCCTGTGTCCTTTTGTGCCGCTATTATCTGTCCGAGCATCTCGGACGGCTCTAAGTTTCTTATTCTGCCGCCTATCGTCGAGGCGCAGAAGCGGCAGCCCATACGGCAACCGACCTGACAGGAGATGCAAAGCGTGTTTCCGTGCTTGTATTTCATAAAAACGCTCTCTATACATTCTCCGTCACAAAGTCTGAAAAGATATTTTACAGTTCCGTCAAGTGCGGAAACAAGCTTTTTTTCCACCTTGAGCGAGCGATCCTCGCAGTCGGAGTCAAGCTTCTCGCGAAGAGACTTTGAAAGGTTAGTCATCTCGCTTATGGCATCCCCTGCCGCAAGACGTGAAAAAATCTGCTTCGCCCTGTATTTAGGCTCGCCATACTCCGCAAGAAAAGCTTCAAGCTCCTGCGGTAAAAGCGACCGAATATCTGTCCCCTTCATCCTCTCTCTCCTTTCTATGCGCCGAAGGCGCATAACGTGCCGAAGGCACATATCACGTCCGAAGGACATATCACGCGCCAAAGGCGCATATCACGCACGAAGTGCATATCACTCGCCGAAGGCGTACTTCACTCGCCGAAGGCGTACATCACTCACCGAAGGTGCCTCTCCTGACCTTCGCAATAAAAAATCCGTCACAGCCGTGTATATGCGGCAACAGCGTAAGCATTCCGTTTTCACTCTTAAGCACGCCTGCCGAAAAGTCCTCACGGACAAAATCGGGATGTCTTTCAAGAAATGCCTCGAGCGCATCCTCGTTTTCTCTACTGTTTAGCGTGCAGGTGGAAAACAGAAGCACACCTCCGCGCTTTACGTATTCCGCGCTCGCGTCAAAAATCTCTGACGAAAGCGCGCAAAGCTCATCAAAATCTGTCTCTCTGTAGCGCAGGTCGGGCTTTTTCGCAAGCACGCCGAGACCCGAGCAGGGCAGGTCGCAGATGACCTTGTCAGCTTTTTCTCTGTATTTCTCCGATGCATTTCTGCTGTCATGCTCATATGCCTCAATGCTCTTAAGTCCCAAGCGCTCCGCCCCCTCTTTTACAAGCGAGAGCTTCGAGCCGTGTATATCGAATGCGACAATTTTTGCCTTGTCGTTTGCGCTTATCGCCGCGCCGAAGCTTTTTCCTCCGGGGCAGGCGCAGACATCTATTATCAAGTCTCCCGCTTCGGCTCCGAGTACCTCGCACTCTAACTGAGAGGCGGTGTCCTGAACGTAAAAGAAGCCTTCCTCAAAACCGACAAGCGAGGAAGGGACCGCCCTTCCGTGAAGCAGAATTCCGTTTGGCGCAAGCCTGTCCGGCTCCGCATTTATTCTGTTTTCTTTAAAAAGCTCTAAAAGCCCGTCTCTGCTTATTTTTAGCGTATTTACCCGCAATGAAAGCGGCGGTGTCTTGCAAAAAGCGGAGAGTATCTGCTCAGCTTCTCCGACTCCGTATTCCGAGATAAAATGCTTTACCGTCTTTATAGGAAAGGAGTATTTTACCGACAGATGCCTTGCCTCGTTCTTCTCTCTCGGAGGAGGAAGAAGGGTGTCCTTTTTTCTTTCATAAGAGCGCAGCACCGCATTGACAAATGCCGCCTCGCCCTTGTTTCTCGCGAGCTTGACAGACTCGTTTACTGCCGCAAAGGACGGAATCTTATCCATATACATAAGCTGATAAAGTCCCAAGCGCAGAATGTTTTTTGTTCCCGCCTCTATCTTGTCGCCCGAGCGCCCCGAAAGCGCGCAGATATAATAGTCGAGTGAAAGTCTCTTTTCGGTCGTACCGTAAAGGAGCGCCGCAAGCAGAGCCTTATCCTCCTCGGACGTGTCCGAGTCAAAAGCGTAGGTAAGCGAAAGGTTGACAAATCTGTTCTCGCTCTCCGCACGGCAAAGCAATTCCCATGCGGTCTTTCTTACATTCATAAAATGCCTTCCGTAATTTTAAAATATCGTTTCAGCGCCTTCTGTTTCCGCCACCGACTATCAGAACGAGGCGGAGGAGCTGTGCGAGAGAAACCGCCAGAGCGGCTACATAGGTCATAGCCGCGGCGGAAAGCACCTTCTGCGCCGCTGTAATTTCATTTCCGTCAAATCTGTAGGATTTCTTCATTGCCGATATAGCGCGTCGGCTTGCGTTGAATTCAACAGGCAGTGTCACGAGCTGAAAAACAGTCGTAAGCGAGAAAAGCGCAACTCCCGCATAAGCGAGCATCTCCATTCCGCTACCCGCAAACAAAAGACCTATCAGAATAAGCGGAATAGCTAAGCGTGAGCCTATATTCGTCACGGGAATTATAGCCGAGCGTATCTTTATCGGAATATAGCCCTTGGCGTGCTGTACCGCGTGTCCCGCCTCGTGCGCCGCAACTCCGACAGCCGCCACACTGCTGCTGCTATAGACTGCGTCGGAAAGACGGATGACCTGCGCTTTAGGGTCATAATGGTCGGTAAGCTTTCCCGAAACTCTCTCTATTCTTATATGGGACAGACCGTTTTCGTCAAGTATCATTTTCGCGCTGTCGTATCCGGTTATCCCTCTCATCGTCGTTCTTTTACTGTATTTCTCAAAGGTCGAATTTACGCTCCACTGAGCAATAAGCGCAAAAATTACCATAGGTAAAACAAGCGCTATATAATAATAATCATAAAAAAACCACATAATATTCCTCAAAAATTTAATTGTGCGTTATGCATTAAAGACATCGCCCTTAGCTATCTTCCTGCCCCTTATAAAATCGGAGGCTCTCATTCTGCCCTTACCCTCGGGCAAGACCGAGGTGATAGCGATACTGCCCTCGCGGCAGCCTACGACTATTCTTCCCTCTCCCTTGTCGTCACATTCAAGGACCTCGCCCACGTTTCCGCAAGAATCGGAGACCTCAGCCGAAACTATCTTCAGCTTTTTTCCCTCCTTCGTCAAAGCATATGCAAGCGGAATGGGAGAAAGCCCCCTTATAAAGCAGTCAAGCTCAGAAGCGGTTCTGTTGAAATCTATAAGACATTCCTCTTTTTCTATCTTTGAAGCGTAAGTCGCCAATGATGAGTCCTGAGGCGTGCGAGTCACGTCGCCGCTCTCTATCTTATCTATAGCGTAAGAGAGCATTCTCGCTCCCATTTCTGCCGTTTTATCGTGTACGGTCTCGAAATTGTCCTTTTGTCCGATAGGAAAAGACTCGGCAAAAAGCATATCTCCCGTGTCAAGTCCCTCATCCATATACATAATGGTAACGCCGGTCTCGCTTTCTCCGTCCATTATAGCTCTCTGCATGGGCGCCGCTCCTCTGTACTTGGGAAGCAGTGAGGCGTGCACGTTTATACAGCCGTACTTCGGGTAATCTATTACGTTTTTCGGAAGAATTTTTCCGTAAGCCACAACCGCTATAAGCTCGGGGTCTATCTCGGCAAGCAGCTCGGCAAAGGCGTCTCCTTTAAGCGTGTCGGGCTGATATACGGGAATCCCATGCTCCTGCGCCAATACCTTGACGGGAGGTGGTGTGAGCGTATAGCCTCTGCCCTTCGGCTTGTCGGGCTGGCTCAGTACGGCAACCACCTCTTTTCCGTCGTCAAGCAATCTTCCGAGACAGGCGGCGGCAATATCGGGTGTGCCCATAAAAAGTATTCTCATTATTTATCCTCTTAACTCTTCTATTTCTTTTTTTGTAAGCGGTCTTATC
>SVQV01000060.1 GCA_015065175.1 Oscillospiraceae bacterium
TGTGTCGATCTTGCCGTCGTTATAGCCAACGGTTACCTCACAGAAGTGAGTTGCCGTGTAGGTGATATTCTTATCCGCATCAACCACAGGAGTAGCGAAGATCTCGCCGTCGTGATATACGATTACGGTATCACCAACGTTGAATGCATCACCAACGTTGAACTTAACGGTAACGGGCTTATCGTTTCCAAGAGCTTCAAGGTCAATAATTTCGCCGTTCTCGTCAATAAGCTCGATGTGTTCAAACACAATCATGTTGTTGGCGACATCGATTCTGGGCTCTGCATGAGAAAGAGCAACCGATGCGGGAGCAACCAAGCCTGCAACGATAGTAATAACTATCGGGAAAAGTATCTTTGTTACACGGGATACAGGCTTTTCGGAATAAGGCATTCTTATCATTCGCTCCTTTCTTGTTGTGAGGAGCTTGATTACAGGAGGCTGAATTATCGGAACGAGCGCCATATATGAATAAGCCGCTACCATTATAGCTCCTGTTATGGGGCTGTCCGTGCCTAAAAGCTTATTAGCGACGACAATGGCTGTAGGTCCGTCTGCCGCGCCGATTATACCGATAGAAGCCGCTTCCTTCAAATCAAAGAAGATGTCAGCTACGCAAAGTGTAAAGAATATACCGAACTGAGCCGCCGCGCCGAATATCATAAGCTTGGGGTTAGAAAGCACAGGGCTGAAATCTATCATCGCGCCTATACCGATAAAGAGCAACAGAGGGAAAAGCTCGTTCGCAATACCCGCGTTAAACAAGGTGGTAAGAACTCCTTCTTCACCGATAGCGCCTGAAAGGGGAAGGTTTACAAGTATTGTTCCAAAGCCCATAGGCAAGAGAAGCGTGGGTTCCATATCGTGCTTTATAGCAAGATAGATCAAGAGTCCGCCGATAAGCCACATGACGACCTGTTGCCAGGTAAGGCTTAATAAATTTTCATACAAAAATTCCATAAAATTCTCCTTTTTTTGACATTTAACCTAATAATTATCGCACATGATTGTTGACAGTTTGTTAACAAAGCAATGATGTTTTTTAACATATTCATTTTTCATAAAATTTCGTTAATATGTCCGAAAAAAAGAGTCTTTATTCAGCAAAATCACTATATATGTAAGAGAGCGCCACAGGGGTAACCATATTGCGAACGAGAATATCGAAAAACATCTTTGATATGTCCTCCTCATAAAAGCAGTTTTCAAGCTCGGTGTAACGCTCCCTTTCACCGTTTGAAGCGCATATGCCCACGGTATAGGGAAGTCTCTCGTCCCCGTCTGTGTCCTCAAAAAGCCTGTATTCAAGCAAGAGGTATGGTGTTCTGCGCTTTTCGTAGTAGAGCAATCTCCGTTTTTTTCCGCTTTCGGCTTCTCTTTCCTTTATAAATGCCTCATAGTCCTTTGTTGTATTTTCCCGCATTTCTTTATCTCCTTTTTGTTTTACCGAAATTTTAACATACACAAGAGAAAAAAACTGTCGGTTTATGCGTTTTTCGGAAAAAGCAATTATAAATGCTTTGAAAAGATATTGTTTTCCGATATGCTTTATGATATAATTTATGATATAATATTTTTAATATACTTTACGGAGCAAATCGAAATGAAAAGAATGATAAGAAAGGCTTTTTTCTCCACCGTCCCTGTAATGACGGGATATCTGGTTCTTGGCTTCGGCTTTGGAATTTTATTAAAAGCCAACGGATTGAAAACAATTTTGGCTCCGATTATGAGCCTATTCATATATGCCGGCTCAATGCAATTCGTCGCCGTGGGACTTATTACGGAGGGCGCATCACTGATTACGGTCGCTCTTACCACCTTTTTGGTAAATGCCCGCCACCTGTTTTACGGCATTTCAATGCTCGATAAATTTAAAAGCATCGGAAAAAGGAAGCTTTATCTTATATTTGCCCTCACCGACGAGACCTACTCTCTGCTCTGCAATGACTTCCCCGATATGACTGAAAAGGAAAAAAAGAGCTATTATCTTTTCGTTTCTCTTTTTGATCATATTTATTGGGTAGCAGGCTCTCTGCTTGGCGCTATATTCGGCGCTCTCGTAAAATTCGACAGTCGGGGCATCGACTTCGTGTTGACTGCGCTTTTTATTACCATATTCCTCGAGCAGTGGCTCGGTACAAAAAAGCATATACCCGCCGTTATAGGCGTTGCGGCATCCGTCCTTTGTCTTGTTATTTTTGGCAGCGAAAGCTTCCTTATTCCCTCAATGCTTCTTATACTGCTTCTGCTCTGTCTATGTAAGGAGGAAAAACAAAATGGCTGACATGCATACCTGGTATAGCATAGCCGTGATTGCCGTTATCACAGCCCTTCTGCGTTTTTTACCCTTTATCATATTTAACGGAAAAATGAAAACGCCCAAAATAGTAGATAAGCTCAGCAAAATACTTCCCTGCGCGGTTATGGGAATGCTCGTCGTCTACTGCTTAAAGGACGTTAGCTTTGAAAGCACCGCATCTTACCTGCCCGCCGCTGTCGCAAGTCTTACGGTAGGCCTGCTCCACGTGTGGAGAAGAAACACACTTTTAAGCATCATAGGCGGAACACTCTGCTATATGGCTTTGGTACAATTCGTATTCTGATTTACAGGACTTTTTTTGGGGCTGTCGCAAATGTTTTTCTCCATTTGCGACAGCCCCAATGAATTGCAAGCTCGCGCTTGCGTTGGCAGAACACCCGTGTCAATTTCTGTATTTCCTTCCTTCAACTCACTAATGACGGAAAAAGATTTTTATGCTACAATATTACTGAAAAGTTGAATTTGAAGAAAGGGAAAAACGAAATGAAAAAAATACGCTCGAAGCTCTCGGGATATGTTGCTGATATGTGCCGCGCGTCACAGATAATTCTCATATCGGGACTGTCCTTGACACTCTGCTCTCTGCTCGTGACGGCCTTTTTCTTTTTTTCTCCTTCGGTGTCGGACAGCGAAACAGCCCTCTGGCTACATAAAAACCTGCATATACTTATCGACACGGTCCTGTCCAGCCTCTCGATAACCCTCCTTGGTGCTTTTATTATGAATTATTCATATAAAAACGACAAAAAGAAGTGACCAAGTACAAATGATTATGCCAAGTTGAAAAATTACTTTATGTCAGACTTATGGGATACTTGTTATTTTCTATATCGTATATGACCTGAGCTATAGCGTGTTCTTCGTTGCTCACTGTGACAAAATCCGCCGCTTCAAGCGCCTCCTCACAGGCGTTTGAGACCGCAATACCGACCGCCGCCGACTTGAAAAGCCCGATATCGTTATTGTAGTCGCCGATGCCGACCGTTCTTTTCGGGTCAACACCGAGATGCTCAACTAATTTTGAAAGCGCAAGACCTTTATTTACACCCTTCGGCAAAATTTCAAAGAGCCAATTTTCCGAGCGCACAAGGTCATAATTTTTGGCATCGGGATGCTCGCGGAGCGTTTTCATTACATAGCCAAGCTCCTGCTCGTCATCTATTCCGAACAGAATCTTTGCTATAGGCTCCTTCACCTCTCGGTAAGGACAGACGAGATTGGGCAGCCCCGTTCGCTGTCTGAAGATCTCCATAGCCTTATTATCCTTGGAAAAATAAGTTTTCTCAAATGTGCAGACGTGAATTCCAACATCAGGGAAGGCTTTATCCACGCACTCGACCATTCCGAGAAAGCCTGAGGGCAGCTCCCGTGTCCAGACATATTCCTTGCGCTCTCCGTCATAAACGCCTCCGCCGTTAATACAGCCAAACGGCACATTAGGCTTTGCCGCATTGTATGCGTCGTGAGAATAGTAAGGCATTCTTCCCGTAATAAAGGTGAAATAACCGCCCTCTCTCTTGAAATATTCTATTGCTTCTTTATTTTCTTCGGATATTGTCTTATCGTTTCTGTAAAGCGTACCGTCCAGGTCGGTGCAGATTAGTATTCCGTCAAATTTTCCCATTGTTTTTTTCCTTCAATTTATTTATATCATATATTGTAACACAAAAATACACGGTTTTCAAGTATAAGTCCTTTTTTTCGTCAAAAATAGAATATCCTTTCGGTCATCTAATGACATTTTTTATGCTGTTTTTATGTTATTATTCATTTAGCAGCAAAAAATAAAAGCAAATAAAGAAAAAGGATGTGTTTAATATGGAAACAAAGAAATTCAAGGACTTTTCGGATGTCGATTTTTTGAGTGGGGACAAGCCGTTTTCGCTTTTTTTGAGGCAGCTTTTGTCGGAGTTTGACAGGTGCGCGAACAAGGGACGGGTGCTTATCTGCGATATGGCTCTCCTGCTCATCTCTCTTTTATTCTGCTCCACTCATATACTGTTCGGAGCCTTCCCTCTCGGGATTGCGCTTCTCTGCGCCATGCGCCGCCGCTTGCTTCCCTGTCTTGTCGGAGCTTTACTCGGCAGTCTGAGACTCGGACCTGCGGGTGTCGTTTATGTATTTCTTTATCTTTTGATATTCGCTATACGTATAGCCTTCTCCGCGCCTATAGAAAGAAGAAAAGCTCTGCCTGTCTGTGAGCATTATTTTGAAGAATTACCGCAGCTTCGCATAGCGTTATCTATCCTCTCGGGAGTTTTGCTCTCGTTATACGAGCTTGCCGTTGGAGGAGTCAGTAAAACCACTGCTCTGTTTTGCGGTGCATCTGTTCTGCTCCCTCCCTGCTTCTGTCTTCTCTTTCTTGGGCTTTGCGAAAGCAATATAGGCACAGACGAGCTTTTCGGCTTTGGAAAGAAAAAAAGAAACATCTGGGGAAATGTCTCTGCTACATATGCGCAAATATCCCTTTTAGGCTTCATAGCGGCTACAGGGTTTGCCTTGGATAAATTCTCTATATTCGGAATTTCACTCGGGCTTGCCTTTTTCACGCTTTCGACCTTCTTTGTCTCGAAGCGATTCGGCACACTGAAGGGCTGTATTACAGGTCTTGTCTGCGCGCTGACCTTAGATGCGGTATATGCCCCCTCCCTTGCCGCGCTCGGCTTGATTTCGGGAATACTGTGGCAGTTCGGCTCGTTCTATTCCTTCACACTCGGCGCGGCGGCGGCTATCGGGTGGGCTTCCTATATCGGAGGCATTGACGGCTTTATTTATATCGCGCCCGCAGTTTCTACAGTCGCGCTTCTCTCTTTTCCGCTTTTCTCGCGTATCCGTTCGGACGGCGAAAAGATGAAAGAGGAAATGAAAAACAAAATAATATGCGAGCAGACCGAAAACGCGGTATGCGACTGCAAGGAAGAAGGTGACAGAATGTTCCGCCTGTCGCACGTGTTTTCCGAGCTTTCGAGGACCGTCGGCGAAAGCTCTGCCGCCTGCCGCCCCAAAAAAGAGGACTACTATGAAATGTGCGAGCAGATATGCGCCCGACACTGCGCAAGCTGTCAACACAAAAGCTCCTGCTGGGAAAACGAAAAGGAAGCTGTCTCGGCATTTGACAGCATTTCAGAGGAGTTATACGCTAACGGCATTATGAAGAAAAGAAGCATACCCGATGCTCTTTTTGAAAAATGCCCGCATATGAAAAGAATACTGTCGGGCATTTCGGAAAAAGCAACAGAAATGAGTATTGAAAGAATAAAGGGTAACAAATACGCCTTTATTTCTGCCGATTATGCGCTTATATCAAAGCTCATTGAAAACGCCGCCAAAAACGGACAAAAGGAAAAGGAGGAGGACACCGCCCTTTGCGGCGTATTGAACCAAGCCTGCGTTGAAGCGGGAGTCTATGCCGAGCGCATAGCCGCCTACGGTCACAGAAAGAAGCGCATAGCAATAGGCTGCCGCAAGGTAGAGACACTCAAAAAAGCCGCCCCCACACTTCACAAGCGCTTTGAAGATATCTGCGGCTGCCGTTTAAGTCAGGTCGAATTCGAGAGAACAAGCGAGGCTCTTACCGCCAAAATGTACGCCATAAAAAAGTTCGATATAGAATATGCGGGCGCATCATCTCCGTCGGAAAGCGGTGAAATTTCGGGCGACAAGCAGAAAAGATTTTTCACCCGCGACGATTACTTTTACAGTATAATAAGCGACGGAATGGGAAGCGGAAAGGAAGCCTCAAGCACCGCCGAGCTTTGTGTCGGATTTTTGGAGCTGCTGCTAAAATCGGGAAGCTCAAAGACTGTCTCTATGAAGATGCTGAATAATCTTATAAGAGCAAGGGGCGACGAATGCTCCGCGACGGTAGATATGCTTGAAATAGACCTCATATACGGCAGAACTACCTTCTTAAAGAGCGGCGCGGCAATTTCATTTGTAAAAAGAGGGGAGGACATATTCCGCATACGCTCAAAGACGGTGCCTATCGGGCTTATGAAAAATCTCGACGCCGAAAAGACCGACTTTGAAATAGAGGAGGGCGACCTGATAATCATGCTCTCCGACGGAATTGTGGGCGCAGACGAGGACTTGGGCTGGCTCCTTGCCCTGCTCGGCAAGCCCCTCCCCGACTCTCTCGATGAATGCGCAAAGGAAATAATATCCCGTGCCTGCAAGGCGGTCGGCTTGCGCGACGATATGACAGTCTCGCTGATAAAAATAAAAAAAGCCGAATAACTGCTCAGAGTGATACGCTCATTTATAGATTATCATTTCTTTTTGATAATTTTGTCTTTGCCAAATTCTAAAAAAGCGGAAAAGAGTTTTGACTTTGAGAATATGCTTCTCGTCAATATCTTTTCCGCATTATGTTTGTTTTAAATATAGCAAGCGATAAGCGCTATTCTTTTTGCCTGTAGCTCGAGTGACGAAATTATGCCGTATTCATCGACTCTGTGGAGGTTTCCTCCGATAACGCCGAGTCCGTCTACCGTGGGTACACCTGTGAGCGAGACATTTGCCGCATCCGAGCCGCCTATCGCTCCTCCCGCAGAGAGTGCGCTAAGTCCGTTTTTCTGCCAGATCTCATTCATTCTGCCGAGCAGAGCCTGTCTTTCCTCAGTCATTTCCATGGCAGGACGAACTCTCGGCAATACGACCTCAGAGCTACACCCCTCGACCTTTACCTCTCCTGCCAAGCTCTGCGCATACTCGCGTATCATTTCAAGCTGAGCGTTTGTAGCAAAGCGGGCGTTTGCGATAAAATTACATTCACCGGGAACGATATTGTGCGCGCTTCCTCCGTTTATCACCGTACATGAAACAGTAAGCCCCTTTCCGTCCTTGAATTTTTCAAGCTCGATTATCTTGTGCGCCGCTTCCGCTATTGCGTTAGCACCGCTGACAGCGCAGAGCGACGAATGCGCTTCTACTCCCTTTACAGTGAAATAAAAATCCGCAATTCCCTTTCTGTATAACGTCAGCATGTCATAATCTCCGCACTCTAAGTTGATAAACACGGCTGACCCCTGCGCCGCCTCGCAAATGCGCTCTATAGTTCTGCCGCCGCTGTATTTTGAGCCGCATTCCTCGTCGCTCTGCAAATACATAACAACAGGACGGGAATTAAAACCGCATTCATAAAGCGCATCCATAGCAAGAAAGCCCGCGACTATTCCACCCTTGCAGTCGGTAACGCCGGGACCGTATATTTTATCCCCCTCTATTCTCACAGTGGGATATCCGAATGCGCCTATCTCATGTACGGTATCCATATGCCCGGAAAGTGAAACAGGCGTTCCCTCTGCGTCGGGATTCATCGTTATGACTACAACATCCCCTGATTTTTCCTCGGAAAAAACATCTGTTTTCCAGCCCCGCTCACGCGCAAGAGCCTTAAAATATTCGCCTACCGCATCAACGCCCGTCTTACATCCTGTCGGACTCTCTATCTCACAGACATCACGCCATACACCTATATATTTTTCATTCAGCTCGGAAATTTTTTCGAAAAGCCTGTCCTTCACAGTATCACCTCTGACAGCAAAATTGATGTGCTTTTTATAACACACAGTATACCACAGTCAACTGTTTTTGTCAAGAAACATAACAAGACACTTTGTGAAATTTCTTGAAAATTATTTTCAAAATCGCCTTTGGATGATGAAAAGCCAAAAGTGTAGCCGCTATCGCGGCGTGGCAATCACGCATTGATAGCGGCTTCTTAAAAGTGCAACTTATAAAATATTTTGGAAAACAATATCAATCAAACGCGGATATGTAACGTTAGAAGATTTTGAAATTGAATACATTTTTTCAATCTTTTTCAAAATAACCCCTAAAGCATAAGATCTTTTTACGTGATCTTTATAATCATCTACAACGGATGAAGTGTTTGCGCAGTTCGCAGCATTTGCAAAAGTGCGAGAGAACGCATCAAAAAACAAAAGTCTTTCGCCATTTGTTATAGGGGTGCCATAAAGTTTTACTGTTCCTCTACAACTCGTCGAAAAAAGCTGTTTTCCTGCTTCAAGCGTAACTGAATCAATGATGAAAAAGTTCGCCGGCATTTGAAAATGCAGAAATTTACTGCAAAAAGAAACTTGATTCTTGTATACTGTTTGCGAAAAGTTTATGCCTTTGTTGTATTTACGATCAAAATCCTCGGATGCTACTTTTATCAATTCGTTCATTTTTTCAACACACTGAACTGAGAGGCAGAGATTGAAGAAATCGCTCGCACTACAGTCAAATTTCAACGGTGCGATAGTCTTTATTTCACTTACAAGATTTTGAAAATTAGGCAGTGAAGTAAGATAAGAGCCTATATGAATAAAATAATCTCCTGTACCTCTTCCGGGTGTCAAATTGCCAACTCGTTTATAAAATCTTCGTTCGGGAGAAGCAGCATATGAACGACCAATCAACCAAATCTCGTCTGCAAGTTCTTCGGGATTCAGCATACTACCGCTCTTACACATATCATAAAGAGTTTGATTTCCAAACGAATTTTTTGTATTAGCAGTTATAGCGCTTTGTAAAACTAAATCAATAGGTGTCGTAATAATAGGCATTTTTATATTACGGGCGAGATTTTCTCGCCCGTGACCTTTCTTTATTTTTTCATTTCAATTCTTTAAGGAATGAACTCACATTTTCAATTGATCACTCTTGTCCAGGTGCAATCTCTATAGTATACATGAGAAAAGTATCTTGACTCTACTTTTACCCATTTTTCTCCCGCAGTACCACTCAACCTATCTTCCGCAGTCGTAGCAGAAAGTGTTGCAGTACCTAACTCATATGTTCCTGTTACGGAATGATAAGATGCACTGGAGGATGCGCTTGAGTATGAGTTATATGTTCCCGTTACTGTACGATTCCAAGTTGTTGTTTCTTCCGATTGCCATATTAAAGAAGCAACATTTGAAAATGCAGAAGCCCCAATATATTCGAGGGAATCAGGAATTATTATAATCTCAACATTTGAACATCTTGCAAAACAACCATTTCCAACATAAGTACAATTTGACGTGATAGTAAATGTTCCGCTTAGATTTTTACAATCTGTAAAGGCTCGGGTACCGAAATGAACTATACTATTGGATAGCGTTAAATTAGTAAGCTTTGAACAGCCCGAAAAGGCATTCTCACTAATGACAGTAATACTATCGGGGATGATAACGGTTTCAAGGTTAACCATATCTTTGAATCCATCGGGCAAAATCTGTGTTACGGGTTTTCCATTATATACAGAAGGAATTCTGATGTAATCAAGATAAATTGTATTTCCTGCTACAACACCGTATGTGCCATCCGCAAGAGGATAATATTCCAATCCGTCCGTTCCAACCTCTCGCCATTTTGCAACAAGAGAGATATCATCTGTTACGGCATAGCCAATAAAGCTCCATTCCTCGTTCCCTAAGTACCAACCTACAAATTCATAACCTTCCTTAACGGGAGTTTCGGGCATCGTTGCCTTTCTACCCTCCATTATAATTTGGTTAGGTATCGTAGTTCCGTTGCCGGCATCAAAAGATACAGTATGACGAATTTCGGTTTCAAGCTTGCCGCTTATGAAATCACTGATCCACTGCTTCTCCGTTCCGGTATATTCGGGGTAATACTTTTTGTAGATCTCATAAGCAGAAAGACCATCGTCACCGATTTCACCCTTGTCGCCTTGCTCGCCCTTATCTCCGGTAGCCTTTACGTTGAGAGATTCCCAAGTAGCTCCGTTGTCATAGGAAACGTACCAATAATTATCATTGCCGATCTTAAGCAGAGGGGTTATACCATCCTCACCCTTATCGCCTTTTGCACCTACAAGCGATGCGAGCCACTCTTGCTCGGTTCCCTTATAACCATTAGCAACAGCGAGTTCATATGCGGATTTTCCGTTTATGCCATCAACACCGTTTCTTCCTACGAGAGATTTCAGCCAAGTTTGAATATCGCCTTCGTATCCGTTCTCGACAGCAAGCTCGTAAGCGGACTTGCCATCAATGCCATCCTCGCCTTTTTCGGCAGCGGCACCATCTTTACCTACGAGCGATGCAAGCCATTCTGTAACAGATCCTTCGAAACCGTTTTCTACGGCAAGTTCGTAAGCAGATTTACCGTTTGTACCGTTAGTTCCATTCACACCAGCCTCGCCGACGAGTGAATCCAACCACTCGGAAAGCGAACCTTCAAAACCGTTCTCACAAGCAAGCTCATACGCAGATTTACCGTTTGCTCCATTGATACCGTTAGATCCGTTTGTTCCATCTTTGCCTGCAAGCGAAGCAATCCACTCTGCCTCGGTTCCTTTGTAACCGTTATCGACAGCGATTTCATAAGCGGATTTACCATTAGTACCATTTGTTCCGTTTGTGCCGTCTTTACCCGTAGCACCTACGAGAGAAGCAAGCCACTCTTGAACAGTGCCTTCGTAGCCGTTTTCAACGGCAAGTTCATACGCAGATTTACCATTGGCTCCGTTTGTGCCGTTGCTTCCCGCTGCTCCCACAAGAGAGGCGAGCCATTCTTGCTCCGTTCCTTCGTAACCGTTGTCAACAGCAAGCTCATAAGCGGACTTACCGTCAGTACCATTTGTACCGTTAGCGCCATCCTTACCGGTTTCACCTACCAAGGATGCAAGCCATTCTGTTACTGTACCTTTATACCCATTTTCAACGGCAAGCTCGTATGCAGACTTACCGTTTTCTCCGTTAGCACCATTAGAACCATTCGTTCCGTTAGTACCATCTTTACCTGCCGCACCAACAAGAGAAGCGAGCCATTCAGTAACGGAACCATCAAAGCCATTCTCAAGAGCAAGCTCATATGCGGATTTACCATTCGTTCCGTTCGTACCGTTAGTTCCGTTCAGACCATCTTTACCGACGAGCGAATCCAGCCACTCGGAAAGCGAACCTTCAAAGCCGTTCTCGCAAGCAAGCTCATACGCAGATTTACCATTTGCTCCATTAATACCGTTAGATCCGTTTGTTCCATCTTTGCCTGCAAGCGAAGCAATCCATTCTGCCTCGGTTCCTTTGTAACCGTTATCGACAGCGATTTCATAAGCGGATTTACCGTTAGTACCATTTGTTCCGTTTGTGCCGTCTTTACCCGCAGCGCCTACGAGAGAAGCAAGCCACTCTTGCTCTGTGCCTTTATATCCGTTCTCAACGGCAAGCTCGTATGCAGACTTACCATTTGCACCGTTAGTTCCGTTAGTACCATCCTTGCCCGCAGCACCTACGAGAGAAGCAAGCCACTCTTGAACAGTACCTTCATAGCCGTTTTCACAAGCAAGTTCGTAAGCAGACTTACCATTCGTACCATTGTTTCCGTTTGTACCCACAAGAGAAGCGAGCCATTCTTTTTCTGTACCCTTGTATCCGTTGTCAACAGCAAGTTCATAAGCAGATTTGCCATTAGAACCATTTGTACCGTTAGCACCATCTTTACCTGCTTCACCAACAAGGGAGGCAAGCCATTCTGTTACAGTACCTTTATAGCCGTTCTCACAAGCAAGCTCGTATGCGGATTTACCATTCGTTCCGTTCATACCGTTAGTTCCGTTCAGACCATCTTTACCGACGAGCGAATCCAGCCACTCGGAAAGCGAACCATCAAAGCCGTTCTCGCAAGCAAGCTCATACGCAGATTTACCATTTGCTCCATTGATACCGTTAGATCCGTTTGCTCCATCCTTGCCTGCAAGCGAAGCAATCCATTCTGCCTCGGTTCCTTTGTAACCGTTATCGACAGCGATTTCATAAGCGGATTTACCGTTAGTACCATTTGTTCCGTTTGTGCCGTCTTTACCCGCGGCACCTACGAGAGAAGCAATCCATTCTTGAACTGTACCTTCATAACCGTTTTCGCAAGCAAGCTCGTATGCGGACTTACCGTTTGCGCCGTTGCTTCCCGCTGCTCCAACGAGAGAAGCGAGCCATTCTTGCTCAGTTCCTTTATATCCGTTATCAACAGCAAGCTCGTATGCGGATTTGCCATTAGAACCATTCGTGCCATTAACGCCATCTTTGCCTGCTTCGCCAACAAGAGATGCGAGCCACTGAGTAACAGTACCTTCGTATCCGTTTTCAACAGCAAGTTCATAAGCAGATTTACCGTTCAAACCATCTGCTCCATCAGAACCGTTCGTTCCGTCAGTACCATCTTTACCTGCCGCGCCAACGAGAGAAGCAAGCCATTCGGTTTCTGTACCCATGTAACCGTTCTTAACTGCGATCTCATAGGCAGATTGACCGTTTGTTCCAGCTTGACCTGTTGCACCGACTTCGCCAACGAGGGAAGCGAGCCATTCTTCGACCGTTCCCGTGTAGCCTTTATCAACGGCAAGTTCATACGCAGATTTTCCATCTACACCATTTGTACCGTTGACGCCGGGTTCACCTTGGATACCTTGCTCGCCCTGCGGTCCTGTGGGACCTTGTTCGCCTTGCTGATCGCAAGAAGCAAACGTAGCGAGTATCAGCACCATAGCCAGCACCATAGCCAGTACTCTTAAAATGCTTTTTTTCATCTTCTTGTACCTCCAAAATAACACAGATGATGTTTGTTTTTGACGGCTATTACGATAGTACGGTCATTTAATTGACCGATTATAGATGAACAATTCAATAAAAGAAGTGTACACCGATTATCATAATAGGCGTACACTCAATGGCAAAAGTATCATCTATAAATGTAAATAATGACCTTTTTACTATGTAAAAATC
>SVQV01000061.1 GCA_015065175.1 Oscillospiraceae bacterium
ATTTTGCGTCCTGCTTGTATTTAGGATAGGGAAGCATTCCGACAGGATGCTCCATATTTCTTATTTGGCTTCCTTCCAGAGAAAGAACAGGCTGGTCAAGCATGAACAAGGCTCTGTTTCCTGTAAAGATAGGAGCAATGATAGGAGCAGTACCGCCCTGCGTTGCGGGATTGAGGAAGGAATCGTGTGAAAACATATCAAGCATCTTATCTATAAAGGTATGTATGTCCGAGATGTTCTCGCGATAACGTATCTGACCGTCAACTTCTTCGAATACATCGAGTCCCGAGGTAGAGAACATATCTCTGTAGATCCAAGCGTCGAGCGCTACAGCACCAAAAGTGCTGCTGTTTACATCCATAGCTCCATTGTCTATGTAAGCCACATCGGCGCATCTCATAAGCTCGTCATATGTCCATTCACCCGAATTTACGGTCTCGTAAAGAGAGTCTATTCCGCCCTCGCTTGCAAACAGGTCATTATACATATCGATATTTACAAGCACACCGTTCGCATAACGGAGAACGTCTATAAAATAGTCTCCCGCAAGTATATACAGCTTCTCTTTGTCGAGTGTGATCTCCTTCATGAAATCCTCGTACCAGCCGTATTCGTTTTTAATGTCGAAGTAATTCTTACCTTCTCCCTCTGATAGCACGTTGTAAAGCAATCCCTTTATTGCGGCACGGACAACGCCGTAGCTCATAGTGGAAACAATGTCGGGGGATTCCTCTAAGTCAGCAAGCACGAAGTTTTCAATGACCTGAACAGTCTCGTCCTCTCTGCTTGTGTACTTATAGTATGTATATTTAGGATTTATTCCGAGCTTTTCGCTCACCTTTTTGTTTCTGTCAAATACAGCATTTTGTACAGAATCGGTCGAATATTGGTCTATACCTTCGATATAATGATTTACATGACCGGCACCCAACTGAGATACCCAGATCGGTACATATTCGGAAAGGCTTATTATTATTTCCTCGCCCTCAAAATTAACATCTGCCCATTTGTCTTCAACGGGAGGCTCTGTTTCGGCGGGCTTCTGTGTTACTGCGGGATCCTTTCCTTCCGTAACACTCGGCGCCTGTGTCGTGGGGGCTTTTTCGCTTGTAGACGGCTTTTGTGTTTCGGCAGGCTCTTTTTTGCCGCAAGCGGCAAGAGAGGAAAGCATCATAACCAAAACCAACACAAGCGATAAAATACGAAGCGTGTTTTTCATTTTCTTGCTCCTTTCAGAGTAAAAATTAAAATTTGCGTATCAAAGCGCATTTTCTGTGGAATGCCACTGAAAATCATTATACACCGATAAGATAAAAAAGTCAACAAAATGCGCAAAAAAACATATTGAAAAAACCTATTGTGATCTATCAAAAAAACAAAAGCCCCGTTAAAAGCAACCTTAAGCTGCTCTTAACGGAGTGCGTCAAAGTGTTATCGCAGAAAAACTATTTTATCTCCCTCGGTATCCGCTCGTATTTTGTCGCCTTCTTTTATTCTTCCACTCAGAAGCTCATTTGCAAGCTCATCTTCAAGCAAAAGGGTAACAGTTCTTCTTAGCTGTCTCGCTCCGTATACATCATCATAACCGAGAGAGCAGATGCGCTCTATCGCATTTTCCGAAAAGCTTATTTCGATGTTGAGCCGCTTTATTCTTTCGGACAGCTCGTTCAGCATTATTCGGCTTATTTCTTTGATGTTTTCCTTTGAGAGACTGTTGAATACTATTATTTCGTCAAGCCTGTTTATAAATTCGGGACTGAAGGATTTCTTCATTTCAGCCTTGACGGCTATCTTCGACCTCTCCTCCTCAAGTGCTTTGTTTTCGGTGTCCGAAAAGCCGAGACGCGATTTTTTCGCAAGCTCGGACGCCCCTATATTTGAGGTCATTATTATTATGGTGTTCTTGAAATCTATTTTTCTGCCCTGCGAGTCGGTGAGAAAGCCGTCATCCATTACTTGAAGCAGTATATTCAGAACATCGGGATGCGCCTTTTCTATCTCGTCTAAAAGAATTAAAGAATAAGGTCTCCTGTGTACCTTTTCACTGAGCTGTCCCGCCTCTCCGTAGCCTACATATCCGGGCGGCGAGCCTATAAGACGGGATACACTGTGCTTTTCCATATATTCCGACATATCGAGACGTATCATAGCGTTTTTCTCACCGAACAGGGTGATAGCTAAAGCCTTTGCAAGCTCTGTCTTTCCTACGCCCGTCGGACCTAAAAAGAGAAAAACTCCCGTAGGGCGTAAGGGGTCTTTCAGTCCCATCTTGTTGCGCCTTACCGCTCTCGAAATTGCATTTACAGCTTCGTCCTGACCGACAATATATTTTTTTAGTGATAGCTCCAAATTGCTCAGATTTTCATTTTCTTCACGGCAAAGCTCGTGTACGGGGATCCCTGTCCAAGCCGTAACCACATCGGCGACATCCTCCTTTTTCACGACACTGCAAGCGGAACGCTCGTCAATATTCAAGAGGTACTGTTTCTTATACTCCTCTCTTTCTCTCTGCTCCTCGTCCCTCAGCTTTGCCGCAAGCTCAAAGTCCTGCATCTGTATGGCTTTTTCCTTTTGATTTTCTATCTGCTTAATTTTATTCTCGGAATTTTTGACCTGTTGCGACGGAATGTTGTTCGAAACACGAAGCTTCGATGCCGCCTCATCTACAAGGTCTATTGCTTTGTCTGGTAAAAATCGGTCGGGAATATACCTCTTTGAAAGATATACCGCGGCTTCAATTGCCTCGTCGGATATCTTCAAATGATGATGGCTCTCATACTTTTCTCTCAAGCCGAGCAGAATCCTTACAGTCTGCTCCTCGCTCGGCTCCGATATAGTTACAGATTGAAATCTCCTTTCAAGCGCGCTGTCCTTTTCGATGTGCTTTCTGTATTCCTCTATGGTAGTCGCGCCTATTATCTGTATCTCACCTCTCGCAAGCGCGGGCTTCAGTATATTTGCGGCGTCAAGCGCCCCCTCGGCAGCGCCCGCGCTTACTATTGTGTGAAGCTCATCTATAAAAAGGATTATGTCGGGATTTTTTGATACGTCCTCCATTACGTTTTTCATACGTTCTTCGAATTCGCCTCTGTATTTTGCCCCCGCTATCATAGAAGAAATGTCGAGCGTTATGATCCTTTTTGATTTCAGATTTTCGGGAACCTCTTCCTTTATTATTCGCTCGGCGAGCCCCTCTACAATAGCCGTCTTTCCGACTCCCGGCTCGCCTATAAGACAGGGATTGTTCTTCGTCCTGCGTGAGAGTATCTGAATGACTCTCTCTATCTCCTTGTCTCTCCCTATTATGGGATCTGTCTTTTTCATCTTTGCGAGCGTGTTCAGGTCTCTGCCGTAGCTCGAAAGCGCGGGAGTGTCGTTTGACTGATTGCTGTTTAACGCATTTTTGTGATTCTTCTGCCGTATATTTCCGCTACCCGTGAAAAAGGCTAAAAGCTCCGATCTCAGCTCGTTTATATTTATGCCTATAGAGTTTAAAATCTTCAAGCCTACACAGTCAGTTTCGGAAAGCAGAGCAAGCAAAATATGCTCCGTCCCTATATATCGGGAAGCCGTGTTCGCCATTTCATATGCGGACAGCTCGATTATCTTTTTACTTCTCGGCGTGAGGTCCTCGGCGCTCAGTTCTGTTTTGGTTCCGATTCCCGCATAATCCGATATTATTTCCTTTACCTTTTCGGCTTTGGCGCCCTTGCTTTCAAGAAGCTTTGAAGCAACACTCTCCTTTTCGTTTATAAGACCGTATAAAATATGTTCACTGCCTATATAGGTGTGTCCCATTTCGGAAGCGAGCTTTTGCGCTTCGCTAAGTGAATTCTGTGCCTTTTGAGTAAAATTATTGTTCAAGATGCTTCTCCCGATTAGTTATTTTATGCATTGTTTCATTTTGATATTTTTATCATATATTACTAATTTTATTCAAAAGGGAAGTCCATTATTGCTAAGCCTTCGTTTTTTCGCTTTCCTGAAAGTCGGAAAAAATATAATTCAAGGTCTCTCTGTCAAGCACTCCCGTCTGCGATAGCCTGTATATCCTTTGAAGCTCTCTTACCGCATTTGATGTGGAATAAGAATAAATTCCGTTTATTTCAAGAGAGGGGAGCGTGACGTATTTTTCACCTAACCGATTTATCAGAGATTGTAATAGCTCAACGTCCGAACCGATGCTGCCGACGTTTAAGGGGAGATTTTCTTCTAAAATTACGAAGCTCTCACTGCGGCGGGCTTGCGATGATGCGAGATACTTCTGATAGAGAAGCGTCCAAGTCAAAAAATCGATTTCGCCTGTTATTGGTAGCCCTTCATACCTTTGGAATATCCTGACCGCGTTTTCCGTCTCCTTGCCGTAAAGTCCGTCCAGCGCTATATTGGCATACTTTTCGTCAGTATAATGAAGCTCAAGCAAAAAAAGCTGAGCCTGCCTTATCGCGTTGCTTTTGTCCGAAATATCGTACATATATCCTCCTATGAAACAGTATAGCCGGGATATTGCCCCGTGCTTGCCCTGTTTCCTCTGTAAATATCTTCATATACGTCCATAAGCGCTGCCCAGGTAACGCTTCCGACTACACCGCGCCGCCCGACATCAAGCCCGAAAAGCTCTTGAAAGGCGGTCACAGCATTTTCGGTTGCGCTTCCGTAGTTGCCGGTTACGCTCGTCTGAGGGATCTCGGTGTAAACATTGGCGACATAATTGAGGTATTCCTGTAAAACTCTTACATCCTCTCCCGTAGCCCCGCGCCGCAGAACGACCCCGGGAAAAGGAACCGTCACTCCCTCGCGGTATTCGAGCGGAACAGAGGATACAAGTCCCAAATATACGTTATAAATGTTGCTCCAGGTCACTTCTTCGACTACCCCTGTCACAGGAAGCCCGTAGGTCCTTTGAAAATCTCTCACCGACTGTTCGGTCTCGGCACCGAAAATTCCGTCCGTCCTCGGCTTTTGTACAGTGTTTACAAAATTTGCGATATAGCTGAGATAGTATTGAAGTGTAAATACCCCTTCTCCCGTGCTTCCCGAGCTTAATTCGTTCGGGTATTGAGAGGATATCTCATTCAAGGTCAACCCCTCCGAGTTAAGCTCGTTCAATCTCTTGACACTGTTGTATATATACGCAATTCTGTACCAGGTATTGTTTCCGACAATTCCGTCTGGTGTCAGATTGAATATCTCTTGAAATGCGGTCACCGCCTGCTCGGTCTCTCTGCCGTACACTCCGTCTGTCGGATATATCTTAGGAATTGCGGGATAATTGTTCGATATCCTGTTCAGACGAACCTGTATCTGCTGAACATCAGGCCCCGAAAAACCGTATCTCAACGGCACAAGAGGCGCGCTTCCGCTGATGCCCTGTATTGGTACATCGGTGACAATATTGATGTTGTCTCCGTAATAATACTGTAATATCTGGTAGGGCAGTAAGCCCTGCTCGGCAAGCGAAACGGTCCCCCATTGAGAAAGCCCGTCGCATGTGACTCTCACCCCGTCGCAATACTGCGCAAAAAGAGGCTCAACATTTCCTTGCCTTTGAATATAGCTGTTGAATATACTGTCAACTATCTGCGAAATGTTTTCAAAAATATCCCTCCCGTATACAAAGGATTGATCTATAGCAGTAGAATTTGTGATATCGAAGGGGTACCCTCTGACTCTGTAATATTCGGTATATATGCGGTTGAGCGCAAAGGATATCTGCGCGTAAATATTAGCCCTTATCGCATTTTCGGGCCAGGTCGGGTATATCTCGCTCGATGCTACGTTTTTTATATAGTCGGGAAAGCTGACTGTCACATTGTTGGCGTTTTCGGAAGGCGCGCCTAAATGAACGGTGACAGTTTCGGGAATGACGGGTAAAGACGGTGTTGGCATAAAACCTCCTTCAAAAAAATACATTTTATTGTTTGGCAGAACCTGTCTCATTAAGTCTTTGCTCATTTGCAGGGTCAAAATCTCCGGAGTTATACGGCGCAAGCGGCACAAGTAAAACGGGTTGTATAGACGTAATACCGTCAAAGACGGGAAGCCCCTCAAAGGTCTGAGTGTAATATCCGTCCTTTGTCACAACCGCGGTATATCTTGCAAATCCGTAAGGATTGCCGGGCGAGAGCGAAAGCGATCTCGAAGGCGCCTTTAAGGCTATCCTCTCGCTGCGTCCGCTTTCGTTTGTGTTCAGACTGTATTCTGTATCCCTGTTTTGTATGTCGGCGCCCTTTATATGCACGCGCGCGTCCTTTATCGGAAGCGCTCCGCTTGCGCTCGAAACATTCATAATAAGATATCCTTCTCCTATGTATGGAATAAGCTCTTGGTTCTGACTGCTTTCGGGATTTTCCATAATTCCTCCTTGAACGGTGTGTTTTGGCTATAGATAGCCATAGTAATAATATATGAAAATATTCTGAGTTTGTTAACGCAAAAAGGTAAAGTGTTTTTTATTTGTTTTTGTTTGTTAATTCTATTGACATTTTTTATAAAGGTTGTTATAATAGTAGTGGTATAAAAAATATAATAAAACGGATGGAAGAAAAATATGAAGGATTCATTATTTGCTGATTTGAGTGTTGTCGGAATGAGAGGCTGCGAGGACTTCGTCGGACAGGTTGATAAGTATTTGCAGGAATGGCGCCGCCATGACAGTGACGGAACCTATCTTGTTGAGTCGGCTTGCCCCCGTTTCGGAAGCGGAGAAGCGAAGGGTATTATCCACGAGTCATTAAGAGGCAAGGATGTTTATATCATATCCGATGTTTTTAATCACGGCGTTACTTATAATATGTACGGTCAGACCGTTCCCATGAGCCCGGACGATCATTTCCAGGATCTCAAGCGTATCATTGGCGCAATAGGCGGAAAGGCGCGCAGAATTTCCGTTATCATGCCTATGCTCTATGAGGGCAGACAGCATAAGCGCTCGGGCAGAGAGTCGCTCGACTGCGCACTCGCTTTGCAGGAACTCATCAATATGGGCGTTTCCAACTTTATTACCTTTGACGCTCACGACCCCCGTGTGCAGAACGCTATTCCCCTTAGCGGATTTGATAATGTGCGCTCCAGCTATCAAATGATAAAAGCCTTGGTTCATACATATCCCGATATCACCTTTGATAAGGATCAGATCATGATAGTCTCCCCCGATGAAGGAGCTATGGCTAAATGTATGTACTATTCATCTATGCTCGGCATAGACCTCGGTATGTTCTACAAGCGCCGTAACTATTCGGTCATCATCAACGGTAAGAACCCGATAGAAGCTCACGAGTATCTCGGCCGAGACATCAAGGACAAGGACGTTATCGTTATCGATGATATGATTTCTTCCGGAGATTCAATAATAGATGTTGCCGAGCAGTTGAAGGAGAAGGGCGCAAAGCGTATATTCGTATTCGCTACCTTCGGTCTTTTCTGCAACGGACTCGAAACTATGGACAAGGCATATGCAGACGGCACATTTACAAAGATATTTACCACAAACCTCGTATACCGCACCCCCGAGCTTCTTAAGCGCGAGTGGTATGCAGAAGTTAATATGTGCAAATACGTTGCATACATAATCGATACTCTTAACCACGACCAGACTATAAGCAGTCTCCTCGATCAGTCTAAGAGAATTCATAACTTCCTTGACCAGCACAGAAACAAAAACTGATAAAAATTGAATAAAAAAACGAGGCAGTCTCAAATGCAAATGCGCATCCGAGATTGCCTCGTTCTTTATAAAGTAAAAATTACTGCATCACGTCAAACTTGTAACCAACGCCCCAAACGGTCTTGAGCGCCCACTTGTCGGAAAGCCCCTCAAGCTTGTCGCGGAGTCTCTTTACGTGTACGTCAACAGTTCTGGAGTCGCCGAGATAGTCAAAGCCCCAAACTTTGTCGAGAAGCTGATCTCTTGTAAATACTCTGTTGCAGTTAGAAGCAAGGAAGTAGAGAAGCTCAAGCTCCTTGGGAGGAATGTCTATCGACTTTCCGCAGATCTTCAATTCGTATTTCTGAAGGCTTATCTCAATGTTGTCATACTTGATGACCTCGTCGTCGGGCGCGGAGGAGTGAGAATTGCAACGGCGGAGAACAGCCTTTATTCTTGCGGAAAGCTCCTTCATATCAAAGGGCTTTACCATATAATCGTCAGCGCCAAGCTCAAGACCCAGCACAGTGTCAAAAACCTCGCCCTTTGCGGTGAGCATTATGATCGGCTTAGATGAGGTTGTGCGTATCTCGCGGCAAACCTGCCAGCCGTCCTTTTTAGGCATCATAATGTCGAGCAGAACAAGATCAGGCTCATAGGTCTTAAAGACCTCAACAGCGGAAGCGCCGTCATTCTCGGTTCTTACCTTGTAGCCTTCGTTTTCAAAATACATCTTAAGCATGTCGCATATGTTAGTGTCGTCATCTACTATAAGCAATTTAGTGTCTGTCATTTTTGTAACTCCTTTTTATGTTTTTTTTAGTTATAAACCATCAATTATTAATTTTGTTAAATCCCTAACCAAGTTCAATTATAGCATTTTTTGGCAGAAAGTGGTGAACATTTTGTTAATATTTATAATGAATTTTTCTAATCGCAAATCCTTACCTCAAGAACCTTGATTTTCGACTTTTTTCGTGATATAATTATACTGCATAATTATAGGTAATAGATAGAACGTCTTGAAGTTCTGGCTCGCGCTGAAAAAAAGCCAAAAAAAGAAATTTGAGTTGGTGCAGGAAATCAATCGTTTAAAATATGAAAGTAATTTAATTGTTACGGGAGTTTCGAAATGAAAATAGAATTCTTATACAAAGACGATACATATGAATCGGTAATAGCTGGGATAAACGAATCTCTAAATTTAGAGGATAATGAGATTACATATACACCTATTGTGCAAGTAGGGTTGAACATATTTTCTTTCAGCAAAAGCGGGGACAATGAGACAACGGCAAAAAAACTCGACGAAATAAAGAAAACAGTTTTTCAATCATTAGATCCCAATAGTTTATTTGTTATAACTGATGGTGTATCAAGTTATTTTTGTCAAAGATTGTATCCTCAAATGGCTAATTTCGAAAGAGGACTAAGAAAGGTTTTATATATTGCATCTATCAAATCGAAAGACGAGAAAGTAATAGCAATATGCAAGCAAATTGAGCAACAAGAATTTGCACCAATATACCAAATGCTATTTTCGGATTCTGATTATGTAACCGAAGCAAGAAAAATAGTAAACTCTAAAACTCCTGAACTTTCAAAACACGATATTATTAAGCAACTAAATGAAATATCGGAGTCAACTCTTTGGAATAAACTTTTTGGTGGTCGGTATTCCTATATTCCGGAAAACTTTTTGGAAATTAAAGATGGTAGAAATAAAATCATGCATTCACGCAATATTTCCTTTGAGGAATATGCTTCAATCAAAAATCATTTGGATAAAAGCAATAGAATACTTAAACAAATAGAATTCGATGTGCTTGAAAAGGAAAATTTCAATGCCTATGAAGTAATCACTTCAATAGCTGAAGCATTAGGAGCATTAAGCAAAGCAGTTGTTAGTGCAGCATCGGAAGTGTTATCTTCAGCATTTTTTGAATATTGGGTCAATCGGGCATTGGCAAGACCTGAGTCATCAAACATCGAAGAGGAACCGCTTTTATTAGGTGAATCCAACGACACAACGGATGAGAATAAAGAGGAGAATAAAGAGGAGAATAAAGAGGAGAAAGAACCATGCTTAGTAAATTAAAAATGCACAGCCTTAACAAGGTTGACGACAATATAAAGAAGATTGGAGCTCTGTTCCCGAACTGCGTGACCGAGAGGAAGAACGACGCGGGTGAGGTGGAGTACGCCATTGATTTTGATATGCTGAAGCAGGAGCTTTCCTCGGTTGTAGTGGAAGGCAAAGAGGAACGCTATCAGTTCACTTGGCCCGATAAGAAGAAGTCTATCCTGGCTGCCAACGCTCCCATTAGCGATACGCTCCGTCCTTGCAGAGAGGAGAGCGTTGATTTTGATAACACGCAGAACCTCTACATTGAGGGCGACAACTTTGCCGTGCTCAAGCTCTTGCAGGAGACCTATCTTGGCAAGATCAAGATGATCTACATCGACCCGCCCTACAATACCGGAAATGACTTCGTTTACAACGACGATTTTGCCGAGAGTGCCGAGGAGTATCTTGCCCACAGCGGTCAGTTTGACGAGGAAGGCAACCGCCTTGTTCCCAACACCGAGAGCAATGGTAGATTCCATACCGACTGGCTGAATATGGTTTATCCGAGATTGAAGTTGGCAAAGGATTTGCTGACGGATGATGGTGTTATTCTTGTTTCTATTGGGGACAAAGAATTACGTAATCTTCAAGCGGTTATGGACGAAATTTTTGGGGCAAATAATCAAGTTTGTTGTTTTGTATGGAAGTCAAGAGCGAAGCCGACTAATGCAGGAAACGCACGTTTTAGACCTCAGAAAGTAGCTGAATATGTTCTTGTTTACTCAAAATCAGATCCAGAAACCCAATTTTACAATGTTGTACCTGCCAAGGAAAGAACATATCCTCATGAAGATGAATTGGGTCAGTTTAGAACAACCACTATTCTCACCTCAAACAGAGGTACTTTTCGTCGAGAAACTATGAGATTTGAATCTCATGGTTATACTCCTAACGAGGATTTCCGTTGGAAAGCCGGAAAAGAAACTATTGACCGTCTTTACGAAACAAATCATATGTATATAAGTGAAGATGGTGTGCCGATGGAAAAGAAATACGCCCATGAAGAATCCGATCCGTTGTATCCGATTTATACATTTATGGATACCGACCTTAGTGGTACGGCAGAAAGCGGAAAAGCAGAGCTTGGTCGCCTTGTTGGTAAACAGCATGGATTTGATACTGTGAAACCAGTTCAGTTAATTAAATATCTGCTTCAAACTTTTGCTGGAAAAGATGATATTATTCTTGACTTTTTCTCTGGTTCTGCCACTACCGCACAAGCAATTATGGAACAAAATGCGGAAGATAACGGCAAAAGAAGATACATATTGGTGCAAATAGCGGAAGAATGCGATTCGAATGGAGAAGCATACAAGTCGGGATATAAGAACATTTGCGAAATCGGTAAAGAGCGTATCCGCCGTGCCGGTGCGAAAATCAAAGAGGAAAACGGCATGATGGCTCAGAACCTTGATACTGGCTTCCGTGTTCTCAAGCTCGATTCTTCCAACATGAAGGATGTTTACTACAATCCCGATGAGTATGAGGTCAGTATGGTTGAGTCCTTGACAGACAACATCAAAGAGGATAGAACGCCCGAAGATCTTCTGTTCCAAGTCATGCTCGACCTCGGCGTGCTTCTTTCCAGCAAGATTGAAGAAACAACTATCGCTGGCAAGAGAGTATTCAACGTAGCTGACGGATTCCTTATTGCTTGCTTTGACGAGCTTGTAACCGAGGAGACCATCACCGCTATCGCAAAGCAGAAGCCCTACTACTTCGTAATGCGCGACAGCTCCATGGCAACCGATAGCGTAGCAACCAACTTTGAGCAGATCTTTGCAACATATAGCCCGGATACAGTAAGGAAGGTGTTATAATGGGTGACTTTATAACAAATCATTGGGACGAAGCCCTTGCTGTATTGGCAATTATTGTTACACTATTACCTTTGATGATAAAAGCTTTAATCAATCTTTTTGGGAAAATACATTATGTTTTTTTGGATTATCACTTCGTTTATAATGTGTCTGCACGAATTATCAAAGGAGGAAAAGCTGTCCATTCTGAAGGATGTGCCCTTATTTTAGCATTAAATATGTTTTTATATGGTAAATCATTTTTTCCATATAAGATAACTTGCGTGTTAAAGATGAAGAATGGTTCTAAAATTGTTGCACCAATGTATGTTGGTGGTATTGGATATTCTGATACTGAAGATCCGCCCAGGGAGCATGATTTTCAATTCGAAGATAAACACAATATGAGTACAAATCGATTGATCTCTGTTCAAAGCGACAATATTCGTATTATTCCGTTCTTTATTACGGATGTTAATTTGAAAAATTTTGATGGTGTGGAAAAAGTTATAATAAGATTTAAAGGTCGGATTTTTAGAAAAAAAGTTGTTTTAAATCCAGAGCGTTGTATGCATACCAATATTATTGGAAAGTACGACTTTGTTAAATAAAACTAATTGGAGAATTATGCATGGGAACCTTAAAAGATCTTTATGAAATAATAAAAGAGTTAAAAACTTTGGCTAAGGATTATCAAAATCAGGAAATAGCGGAAAAAGTTATTGAAATTCAAGAGGGCTTCTTTGATTTTCGTGAGGAGTTAGAAAACATTAAGGACGAAAATCGTCAATTAAAGGAACGCATTAAGGAATTGGAGAACAAGGCAGAAGACGAGAATGATTTGGAATTGATGCCTCAAGGATACTATATTAAGAAATCCGAGAAAGCGCAGGGAAAAGACATAAAGTATTGTGCGGCTTGTTGGCGTAATGAAAAAAAGTTGATGCCGTTTGCTCGTACAATCGGAACAATGATGCAATGTTGTAATTGTCATACTGCTATTAGGTGATTAACGTATGAAATTCAAATTTAAGATACAACAGTACCAAACTGATGCGGTTGATGCAGTTGTCCGCGTATTTGATGGACAGCCCTATCAGGATCACGTCAGTTATAGAAGAGATATAGGACAAGCTCAGGCGCAGCAGATGTCATTCTCCGTTGGCGAGAACGGTGAGGTTGAGGACATAGAAACCGGCTTCAAGAACGCGAGTCTTGAGCTTTCCGATGATCAGCTTCTCAGAACAATACAGAAAATTCAGTCGCAGAACAATATCAAACTCTCATCGAGCTTGATTAGCGGAAAAAACTGCGGTCGATGCAGTCT
>SVQV01000062.1 GCA_015065175.1 Oscillospiraceae bacterium
CAAGGAAAGCCGCGCTCTCCATTGCCGCAACGAATGCGGCGGCGGCAGTTCCCTCTCCCGTACCGTGGTCAACCGATGCGTCATATATAGCGTACTTTGCGGCAACCTCGGGAGCGGCAGGGGCAAGACACGCCCATACCTCTGTGCGTATCCATGCGCCGTTTGAATTCTTCCAGTTGTTTTTATAGTCGCCCGAAACAGGCGCGGGCAAGCCCATGCGCAAATTGGACTTGCAAATTCCGTACTCATGCCAATGAGCCGGCATAAAGCTTATCCACATCTCACCGAGAGTCTGCGCGTTTACGTTGCGGGGACCCAAGCGTTCAATGGCATGAAGCCATATAAGCTGAAGGTCAAGGTCGTCATTCGGCAGAGGTGCGCCCGCGTCGGTTTCAAAATCGGTCACATTAAAATATTCGCGTTTACCCTCATAAGGCGCGCCGAATGTTCCTCCGATATTCTTTCCTATCCACGCCGCATATACCTTGTCACAGTATTCCTTCCAACTGATTTGCACAAAAAATTCCTCCTGATAATAATTTATTTTAATTTTGAATTCTGCATTATAGTATGTCGCCTTTTTTGTGGAAATGCAAATGCTCCGCATAGGGCTGTGTTCCGACAAGCTCGGCTTTACCCGCTAAAATGTCGAGCGTATACATCACACACTCCTCGCTTCCAAGACCTAAAAGCACGCGCGGAATATAGGGCGCATCGGTCGCCACAAACGGATTTCCGAAATGCAGATGTGCCGCTATGCGGTTAGCGGACTGCAAAGCATCCATAATATCCACCGTACGGCGTGTAAGGCATTCTTTCCCTATAAAAGCCTCACTCTTGTAATAAGTTATATAAACTATATCGTCATACTTTTCCTGCCTTTTAAACAAAAAATAATTCTGCTTTGCATTTGGAAAATTAGGGTGCGTGACCGCATCTGAATTGGGAAACAGCTCACGTATTCGGGATTCGATTGCCTTGGGTTTATACCAATCCACTGCAAAGGCATCAAATTCCTGCTCGGCGGGTAAGGAGGAATCCACCATAATTATAAACAAATGCTTTCCGTCGCGTGATATTGATGGAGCGAGCCCTTCCTCTATGACTCCCGAAATACATTCTCGGCTTATGCGCTTTACACACTCGATGTCCTCGGGCAATATTTCCGCCCCCTGCGGCAGGCGTTCAATTTTTTCCTGAGCCGCCAACACGTGGCCGACCGAAAGTTCCAGTTGCTCCTCTGTGATACTTCCTTCTCTGTACGCTTCAAGAAGCACGTCATATGCTTCTTTGCAGGTAATTCCCCAGGAAAGCGGAAGGTCACAGCCTGCCGCCACAGCCATTGCAGTCGGCTTGTAATTTCCGTATTTAAGAGCAACGCCCATCATCATCAAGGCATCGCTCATATAGAAGCCGTTAAAGCCAAGCTCACGCAGGATATCCATTACGGGACGTGAAAGCGAGGCGGGAAGCTCGGGGTCTATATTAGGCAAAAGGACGTGTCCTACCATTACACCGTCAAGAAGCCCTTCCTCGTTTATTTTGATATAAGGATAAAGCGCATCTTCAATAAGTTCATCCCGTGTATCCTCCGCAAAGCCCTCTCTCATATGAGAGTCATACGGCTTCAACTTTTGAGGAGACGGATAATGCTTGGCGACCGAAAGAGTGCCGCCCTCGTGCATGCCCCGTATTATCTCTGCACCGAGTCGGGCAACTATCTCCTTGTCGGGGCTCATGCTTCTGGTATTACCGCCGCACGGCGAATTTATCTTTTTTCTGTCAAGAATGGGATTGCAGACAGTATTATAGCCAAGCCTTGCGTAAAGGGTCGAGGTCAGCCGTCCGAATGCGCGCGCATATATATCCTTCGCACTGGTCGCCGAAAGAGATATAGCGGACGGTATCTCATAACCCGGATATCCGTTTTCGGCATCGCACATGATAAGCACGGGATAATCTGCGGCTTCACGCACACGGCGTATGATATCGTCGCGGTTTGCAAGATGAAAAGGAACCCATACCGAGCCGAGCCTGTGCTCGCGTATCATTGTAAGGGCATACTCAAGATCATTTTCACCGTGATTAAGATTGGCGCACAAAAGGAGCCCTATCTTCTGCTCCGGAGAAAGCTCTTGCCTGTTAAGTGCCTTCCAATTCTTTTTTTCCATTATTTCCTGTTCCTCCCGTTCTGTTTTTATATAAAAATGCACAATAATTAAGAAACAATAAAAAAGCACCTCATATGCTAAGATAATTATATCATAGCAACGAGATGCTTGTATATGGTGGTTTTTTACATAATTTATTTGCTTTATCGTACTTTTTTACTTTTTCTGCCCGCTCTGTAGGATGCGGGAGTTGCGCCGGCATACTTTGAAAAGGCGTGATAAAAGCTTTGCCTGTCTGAAAATCCTACTCTGTCGCTTATTTCGTCTATCGGCAATTCGGTGTCGCTTAACAGCTCTATTGCCTTTTCGATACGCCTTTTCGTTTTATATTCGACAAGCGACACCCCGAACTTTTCTTTAAAAATACGGCTGAAATAAGAGGGGTTATAGAAGCACTTTTTCGCAAGCTCCGAAAGAGAAAGAGAGGTATCAAGGTTTTCGTCAATATAGGTAGAAAGCTCCTTCCACATATCGTCTATCTCTACAAAATCCATGCCCTGCTCTGTCTTTCGCAGCATCTTGATTATAAGATTGTTGAGGCAGTTTCTCAGCGTACTTTCCCAGTAGGTCTGACGGTTTTCAAGCTCGGAAAGCATAAGCTGTATAAGATTTTCGACCTCCTGCCGCTCGGTGCCCGAAAAGCTTATCTTTCCGCACTCGGACTCGTTTCTCATCTGGTCAAAGGCGGTAAGGCTGAAAAGCGAAAAGGCGTTTTCGGGAGTGACGATATCCTCGCCGATAAGCTCGGGAGAGAAAAGAATGTTTATATAGGTATGCTCCTTCTCCGAATAAAAGGAATGAACGCAGTTGCAGTTCATAAAAATAATGTCTCCGCCTCTTACGGGATATTCCACGCCGTCAAGGACATGCACAGCCTTTCCCGAAAGAATATATACAAGCTCCACAAAATCATGCGTATGCCCCGGATGCTCACCTATACAGCTCCGCTTCAACACCGTCATCGTCTTACCGCGCTCCATCATCTCCGCCGCCCTGTACGTATGCATTACCTTCGCCTCCTCTTCTTACATCTGTATGTGTCTGACATAAAACTATATCACCTTAATAACTTGAAAAATTACGCACTGTCTACTTTATTTCTTCGCGTGTGCCGTCCTTATAAACGATAGTGACGAAAAATCTGTCCGAATACTTATCGTTATAAGCATGCTTTGTTCGTTTGAAAATTTTTAAAATTCCTTGCCACTCATCATGATACCTTGTCGCGATTTTTTCCGAATTGTAAATTTCGATGTACGTGGTGCCGCTTAGCAATTGATCGGTCAAGCAATCCCAAAGCGCATCCAAATGTCCCCCGTAGTAATCGGGAAAGTCCAAGTCGCGCTTTAAAACCTCGTGTATCTCTATAAAATACTCGACCTCGGAAAAATCCACCTTGTATCTGTATGTGTCTAACATAATTTCACCTCATTTCACCAATTCGTAGAATGTTTGGGCGTGATCATAGCTAACGAATATCAAGCCGTCATTTGAATATAATACTCTATGTGTGTTGCGATATCCCGAAACATAGTCAAGATCGGCTTCATACCAAACCCTGTTTGTTTTTTCAGGAAGCCTGTTTTTGTCATTATAAAAAACATTGCCGCCAATCATTTTTCCCGGTAACACTTCAGATAAATTGTGTTTTTTGGGAACCCATCCCGCTGCGGCAGCTTCCTCTTTAGTTACGTAATAATCCGGAAGTCTGTTACGGTACATAAGCCATGCGTCCGCGCCGTCGAAGCCCTTTTCGGTTGCGCTTCCCACTTCTTTAGTCCGCATAGGCACAATGAAGCATCTGCAATTTTCGTGTTCCCCCTGATAACGTTTCGCGTTGAAGCCGTATATTTTTCCGTGCTTAGTACGGCAAGAGGCACAGGTTTTTACATCAATATACATTGCCTGCCAATTTTTCCAATTTTCGCTATCCCCCTGCAAATACAGGTCGGGGGTAATTGTCATGTATCCCATTTTTCGTCTCCTTATTATACATCAAAAAATAACAGTTGTCAAATCTGTTTGATATTATCGTAGCAGAGATTTTACTTAATATGGGTACAATAAAAGAAAAATACAAAGCATCTCACATTCTAAGGACAATTATACCATAGTAATGAGATGCTTTTTTCTGTATATGTTTTTGTTTTTCAAATGATACAAGCGGTAATTATTCAAGAGCAAGCAGCTCACTGTACACAACAGTGTGCTTTTCGTCTATCTTCTCCGACAGATGCCAATGCCCCGCATACCAATGCTTGAATTCTACATTTTCATCTATAAAGGTGCAAAGCTCGAAAAGTGCCTCGTCTCCCGCATTCCTTTGTGTTTCATATTTATGGGTGAGAATATAATCTACCCTGCGCCCGTGCTTTTCTAAATTTAAATATGCACGGTGAAGCTCCTCCTCGGTTGGTGTCTCCTCAGGCTGCCAAAGCCCCTGCTTCTTCCATTTTTCCGAGCTTTTACAGCCGCCGAAAACGAAAAGCTCTTTCCGTCAATTTCGTATATATACCCGCGCTCAAGGTGTACCGTGCTTTCGCTTAAGCGGTGTACTCTGCCGCCGCAGGAAACAAGTGCCAAAACCAAAACGAGTACAAAAAGAATCGCTAAAAGCTTTGTTTTTTTCTTTTGTGTTTCTGCCTTTCAAGGTTTTCGTTATAAAAATTATATCATAAAGTAGCAAAAAGTAAATACTTAACGGCGCATATGAAAATATATGCAAATGTTTTGTTAAAAACTGCAAAGACATTATATCACACAAAATAAAAAGAACACAATAGAAAATATCCATTATATAAAAAAGTTATTTTATCTTCTCAAAGCATATATCCTCTGTGAAAGCGCCCCTCATCAGCTTAAGCTCCGACTCGTCACGGACAGGGCTTCCGTTAAGCTTAAAGCCTTTTATGCGTATACGCTCCGTCTTATGAGCATCGTCATATCCGCTGACCTTTATTTTTACAGTCTTGTCACCGAATACGTCGATATTCTCAAATAGGAAATCCCTGTTACGCCCGCGCCTGTCTTCGCTGCCTTTTGAATACTCGGGATGGTACATAGTATATATGTTGATGATATCGGGCATATACTCGGGGTTGGGATTTTTATATTCCTCGTCGTCGCAGGTCTGGATAAGCGGCGCGGGAATATCCTCGTCGCACTCTATGCGGATATCCTTGAATGTCACGTGATGCACGTCGGCATAATCGACATTTGAACAGTCGAGTGCCGTGTGTGTCAGGTGAATGAGGTCACAATCCCTGAAGGTGATATCGCGGATTTCCTCTGCCTTGGTCTCCGCGCCTATCTCGAGACATCTGCACCAGTCGTTCCATATAACGCAGCGCTCAATTATGACATCCTCAAACATATCGTAGGACTTTCCGTTTCGGTACATAGCCGCTCGCACGGCTGCCGCCACGTCTCCCTTATAATAACAGTCAAAGCCCTTTACGCAGATAGAATCGTCAAAGGTACGAAGGAAGCAGTCTGAGATACGGACTCCTACACAGTTATGCATATCTATACCGTCGGTGTTATAACGCCAGCATCCGATTATCTTCACGTTTCGGATATTCAGCCCCTTACAGCCTATCGGGCGGATATTATAAACGAGCGAATGTCTTATTGTAATACCGTCTATCTCGACGTTAGTACAGTATTCGAGCTGAACGGTATGTCTGCGGACAGCGTTATCTACGGCTTGGGTGTTGTTTTTCTCGTTCGCCTCAAAAAGTATTTCTTCCTTGTTCTTTCTGTTGTCAAGAATTCCGTGGCCGAGAATTTTTATGTTTTCGGCATCAAGCGCGCGGACACAGGCGTAAACGACCGCCCCCTCGTCGAGATAAAGGGTCTGGTTGCTATGTAGCTCAATAAGACCGACATCATGCTCCCCTTTTCCGAAATATATAACAGAAGGAGAGTTTTTATCTATATCGTAATTTTTTACGGGATCGGCAAAAATATGGAGCGCATTATGCCTTCCGTACGGCTCTACCGTAAAATATGCGGGCTTATCAAGAGTAAATCTTATAACGCCGTTTTCAAGCTCGGGAACGATACCCAAGGATTTCGGACGTATATTCACACACTCAAATGGCTTTTTCGGGATTATCTCGAAATTAAGCGGCTCGTCGGTCTCAAGCGAGAGAAACTGCGCAGGCTCGGTCTGCTCGATCTGTCTCTGATGTCCGGGCCATCTGCGGTTGAAAGGAACAGCCGAAACACGCGCCGTGTTCAGCTCGGCGCTTTCTCCGTTTACTTTAACAATATAGTCATCACAAAACAGCTCGGTAGGAATTACGGGATAAATATTATAGCTCATTATTCTTCTCCTTTTCCGACGCTTTATTCATGCTTAATAAAAGCATCTTTTCTTCAATTATATCACACGGCAAAAAAATGTCAAGCATCAGCTTGTCCAATAAGAAAATTCTCTCAATGCGACAAATTGCAATTTATGAGTCTGTTGCACTGCAACAGACTCAGTTATGATTGCCCTGCGGGCAAGTTATGAGCTATGATATGCTACGCATAGTTATGATGTGACTTCGTCACAGTTTGAAGTAACATATCATTTACATAAACAAATTGCAATTTGTCGGTGTGTTTATAGCCTTGTAAATGTATCTAAAATGGCTCCCTCTCGGAGGGAGGCTCTTTTCAGGAACACTTAACGCACCGATAAATCAAAATTTGAAGCACACGTATGGGCGGGCAGAACATCTGACGTTTAAATAAAAAATATTTCTTTAAGGTTTTTTGAAGAGTTTGAGGGACTTTTTTGCAAAAAAGTCCCTCAAGAAAAAGACCGACAAATCAAAATTTGAAGAGTTTTAATGCTTGCGGTTATGCCCAAGAGCGTAACCGTCTCCTCACAAAAAGAATTATTTTTTCAAAAAAAGGAACAAATGTAAAAAAATATTAAAAAAGTATTGACCTTTGTGCTTTTTTATGTTAATATAGAAGCATAAGTGATAGAGGCGCGGTTCTTAAGAGTAGGGATATAAAAGAGGGCGGATACCCGAGTCCCGAAAGGAATGACCGCCGAAGGCGTGGAAAGTATCCGTTATTCACTGCCTGGGCGTATATATAATATGTATACGACTGTCACGTAGGTGGAGCACTATCATTCTATTTTCGCTTTTTGCGGTTATGGCGTGGTTTTGCTTTGCCATAACCGTTTTTAATTTTTATGGAGGTTTTCATCATGAAGAAAAAGTTAGTACAAGCAATTGTAATCGCGCTTCTTCTCGCACTGGTAGTTGTCTGCGCAGTGGCTGTTAAAACAGACGTGTCTGACGCTGACAGCAGATACTATTCCACATTTGTCGCATTGCTTCCTCCCTTGGTGGCTATTGCGCTTGCGCTCATAACAAAGGAGGTTTATTCCTCACTGTTCATAGGCGTGCTTCTTGGCGGTCTTTTGGCTGCAAACTGGAATCCCGTCAAGTCATTCGACATTTTTATGAACGACGGTCTCATTTCCGCCGCATCAGGTACAGCGGGCATCTTCATTTTCCTCGTTGTTCTCGGTGTTCTGGTTGCTTTGGTAAACAAGGCGGGCGGCTCTGCCGCATTCGGTAGATGGGCAGAGGTACATATCAAGACAAGAGTAGGCGCTATGCTTGCTACCTTCGCTCTGGGTGTCCTCATATTTATCGACGACTACTTCAACTGTCTTACAGTCGGAAGCGTTATGCGTCCCGTAACCGATAAGCACAAGGTCTCCCGCGCGAAATTCGCTTACCTTATAGATGCGACTGCTGCTCCCATTTGTATGATAGCTCCCGTTTCCTCTTGGGCAGCCGCTGTTTCCAAGTTTGCCGAGGATACAGACTATTCGGGTATTGAGCTTTTCGTCCGCGCTATTCCTTACAACTTCTATTCGCTCCTTACCTTCGTGTTCATCATCGCTCTCGTTCTTATGAAGTTCGATTTCGGTCCTATGAGATTACACGAAATGAATGCAATAGCAAACGGCGACCTCTTCACCTCGGGTGAAAAGAATGAAGAGTCTGTTGATGAAGCAGGCAATCCCAAGGGCAAGGTTCTCGACCTCATTCTCCCTGTTGTCGTTCTTATCATACTCTGCGTAGTGGCTCTCCTCTATGTCGGCGGTATGTTCGGCGTTGACGCTTGGGGCGGCACAGACTTCAAGGGTGACTTTATCGGCGCATTCGGTAACACCGACGCTACAATAGGTCTGCCTTGGGGCGCAATGATAGCTCTCGTTCTTACCATTATCTATCTCATCATCAGAGGCACCGTTACATTCAAGGAAGCTATGGAATGTGTTCCGAAGGGCTTCATCGCAATGGTACCCGCTATCTTGATCCTTACCTTTGCTACAGCATTGAAGAACACAACAGGACTCCTCGGCGCTGATGTATACGTCGAAGGTCTTATGAATTCCGCAGCTGAAGGTCTTGCTAACTTCCTGCCCGCAGTTATATTCCTCGTTGCTTGCGTTCTCGCATTCGCTACAGGAACATCCTGGGGTACATTCGGTATCCTCATCCCTATCGTTGCCGCTATCTTTGATCCCACAAGCGAGCTTCTCATCATCGGTATGTCCGCTTGTCTTGCAGGTGCTGTTTGCGGCGACCACTGCTCTCCTATCTCGGATACAACGATCATGTCCTCCGCAGGCGCGCAGTGCAACCACTTAAACCACGTTTCGACTCAGATTCCCTACGCTGCAACAGTTGCGGGACTCTCCTTCGTAATGTATCTCGTGGCGGCATTCATTCAGAACGCTATAATCCTTCTCCCTATCGGTATCATCCTTACAGTTCTTACCTTGATAGTAATTAAGGCTATAACCGAAAAGAAGGAACAGAAATAAATTAACCTAATTTAATGGACAGGGGATAGCTCAAATGCAGTAAAAAGCATTTGAGCTATCCCCATATTTTTGTGAATGTACGATAAAAAAGATATTTTCGCCAATTTTTGTTTGGGCTTAAACTGACGCGACTGTTAATGAAATCCTGCTTTGCAGGATGAAATCTTCAGCCTACAGCTTCAGATGAAATCAAATCCGCCTCTCCCTAACCTTGCGAAGCAAGATTTCATCGCGTAGCGATTTCATCCACCGCAAGTGGATTTATTCCACAAAAGGCGGATTTAATTGAAAAATCTTAAACGTGATAAAAGGCGTCTAAACAAAGGTAAAAACGAACAAAAGGTGTCCGATTATTCTAATATAACGCGGTAAATTGGAAGATTAGTTTCGGCAATTGCCTTGACTGCACCAATCAATGCCTTAGGATTGGCATTGCCAAAATCCATATGAATACAAACGGAAAACACAGAGGATGCCTCAGGCAAGCTATCAATATCCGAAATATAGTGTATCGGCTTAAAAATATGCTTTTTATTATAGGAGTACATATAATGCTCCAGAGCGGAAACACTTTGCTCCACCATTAGTTGATCGGGGTGTTTTTCAAATATTACGTTAAAGATTACATCAGGATATCCTTCACATTCGACATCGACGGGAAAAGGAACTGCTGCTTTTATTTCGCCTACAATTGGATCATCATACTCAGTCATTCTGTTACCTCTCTTTCTTGGTGGTAAAACCAACTCTTTACGTGCATTATATCATATTTTGTAAAGCAATTCAATAGCTTTTCGCATTCTCGCATCCCAATCACGCCGAAGGCGTGTATATAATCAACACGAAGTGTTGTATATCATCAAGCCGCAGGAGGATACACGCTGGCGCGTGATGAGATACAGCCCCGCAGGGGGACTGATGATATACGAATGTATATCTCGCCACAGGCGAGTTATACATTCAATGATATACCAAGCCTGCGGCTTGGATAAACAAAAAGGGGCTGTCTCAAACGCTCTTTAAAATGCATTTGAGACAGCCCCTTTTGTCTTTGTTTGGGATAAACAGTTCTCCGTTTGGCGTTAATTTTGGATTATATCCTTTAATTTTATTTTCGATAATTGAAATATCGCAAAGCATATCAGCCAGACAGGCCCAAGGGCGCAGAGATGCTGCCGTAATAATAGGGGAAGTCCAAGTCGCGCTTTAAAACCTCGTGTATTTCTATAAAATACTCAACGCTCAGCGTCAAATCTGTATATTTTTCCGTGCTTCGTGCGGTAATCTTCGCAGGCCTTCACATCGATATAAATGGCTTGCCAATTCTTCCATTTTATACAGTCCCCCTGCAAATACAGGTCAGGGGTAATTGTCATATAGCCCATTTTTGTCTCAATGCAAGGGGGGCGTTTCAGTTAATATAGCAGGTGCTGATGGCGAGGCACTTACCGTTCTGCATCCACTCGAGTGAGACATAATAGCTCATAGCATTTTCGGGCAGGGTGAAGGAGACGGTGTCATTTTCTACGGTTGCCTCGATATGCTTCCATTCGTATGCGTATTTACCCGTTTCGTCAAAGGTCATAGGGGTGTCGAGATAGTGGCAGACCGCGCGGATGCCCTCAACCTTGTCGGATGCCGAGATTTTGAACGAGCATTCACCGAAGCCCTGCGGCTCGGTAACGATACAGCAGCCGAGTCCGTCTCCTCTTCCTGTTGCACGGTCGGCGAAGAAGAACGGCTCCTCGCGTCTCCAGGTACAGCTTGCGGAATGTCCCATATTGGCGATAGTCAGAACAGAGCCCGCGTGACGCGAGGCAAGATAGGAGCGCGTGTTTGCGTCGATTGAGAAGTTGCAGTCGGAATCGTGGCACAACCAAAGCACGGGGAAGGGAATAGTATCAAGTCCCTTTTGAGCGTTAAAAAGCTTGTCAAGTCCGTAGTGGCGGTAGGTGCGGTTTATTTTGGAGTCGCCTGTCGAGAGGAAGGCACTTCCGTAGACCGCAATAGCAAAGGCAAAGCGGCGGTCATAGGATATTGTGTGAGATGCAAGCACTCCGCCCCATGAGGAACCGAGTATTCCTACACGGTCGGTGTCGATTTCGGGGAAAGAGCGCAAAAGAGAATGAGAGAGTATAACCGCGCTTGTTGCGTGGTAAAGCCACATTTCTTCTACAGGACAGCGAACCGCGACCTCGTCGCAGGTAGGCGTGGAGACATATTCGCCCTCGTCACAACGCATACGCATTCCCGTTTTTCCTTCGGTACAGCTTTTTCCTCGTGCTTCATCTGTCGGGAAAAAACCTCTTGTATCAATGGCAATTGCGGCATATCCGCGATCGCACCACTGCTTTATCCATACGTCATACGCAGTGCCGCATCCGCCATGTACAAGTACGATTGCGGGCACGCACTCGCCCTCCTTGTGCTCCGGTGCGCCGTAATATGCGAAAACACGCGTCTTCTTCCCTTTGTAGTCCATTCCGCGGAAGAAAAGGGCGCGCACGCCATAGGTCGGTTCTGTGGGAAGAATGTCATATTCGGGAGCCCACCTGAATTCGGGCACTTTGTCGGTAAGATAACTAAGCATAAAAACCTCAAAATGTGTATTTAGCGCCAAAGCGATGCAAATCCAAGGCGATTGTCTCAGCGCTATTCGTATTCATTATACAGTAACGAAAACATATTGGCAATAGATTTTCGCAAAATACACTATCAGATGTAAATTTTTCACTTTTTTATGTTTTCCGTCGCAATCATATAAAGGGACGTCCGTTGCCTTCTCTGTAGAGAGTTCAAATCTCTCCTTCTCCGCCAAAGAAAAAAATACAGCCACCCGAAAGGGTAACTGTATTTTTTGCCTAAGAGCAGTAAAAAGGTGTGTAAAGGTAGGTAAGAACAGTGAAAAGGTGTGTAATTTACTCGATGCTATACATGGTATCCCACAGTTTCGGGTATCGCTCCTTCGCTTTGGTATAGGTCAAAAATTTTGAATATGATATGTATTGCTATTAGTCCCGTTCCGTTATTAAGGATTTGCCAACAAAATTTGCTGTTTTCCACGTTGATTTTTCCCGCAGTTATAAGGCCTATATAATCTACCTCTCGTGGTATGCGTTTCGTCATCAGTTTCTTCCTGCCGCTTGGTTGCTTCTTCAATTTTTCATGTATTTCCGACTCTACCAAAGATCTTTTATCGATGGTAATTATTCCGTCGTATATATGCTCTCGGTTTTGATATTCTTCCTCATTTAGATTGTACGCGTAGTGTTCGTAAACGACAGTATTTTCATCCTGCATAATAACTCTTACGAAGCCGCCGATGCCTTTACTCATAGCGCATCCTCCTTTAAGGTTTTGCAGCTTGCAATCAACATTCGTCTAATACGACCGCAAAGATTTCGATAATATTTATAGGTTTCTTCAACAATACCGTTTGTGTTGAATAACAACTGTAACCAACCTTCGGTTTCGCTACATTCTTTAAGAGCTATTTCAAATTTCGAAAGCATATCCGCTTTGCTCTGGCCATAGTTAGCTTCACGGATATTTGCGTAAACACTACTCGAGCTTTTGCGGATTTGGAAAAGAGTGTTGAAAGGGGCTTTTATAGTTTGACAAAGTAATTCTATATCGGTCGCAAGCTGCTCCGAATAAATCAGTAAATAATTTTTAGCCATATTATCACTCCTTTTGAGAGTATTATAAACAATTCAAGAGCTTTTCGCAATATCGCGTCCCAATCACGCCGAAGGCGTGTATATCATCAATGCGAAGCATTGTATATCATCCGCAACTTGTTGCGGTATATCATCAAACCGCAGGCAGATACACGCTGGCGCGTGATGAGATACAGCCCCGCAGGGGC
>SVQV01000063.1 GCA_015065175.1 Oscillospiraceae bacterium
GGCACTTGCGGATCGATTAGCTAATTCGGAAGATATATCAGGTATATGCGGACTTTCATTCAGAAAAAACGGTGAAATAATCTCAAACGAGCCGTATATTTCAAACGATGATCCTCCATCTCCTTATTCGGCGGAATATTTAAGTAATCTTAACGGAAGAATAGCCTATCTTGAAACCTCGAGAGGCTGTCCGTATTCCTGCGCATTTTGCCTTTCGGGAAGATCTGGAAATGTGAGATTTTTTGATGTTGAAAAATCAAAGCAAAATATGCTTCTGCTTGCAAATAGCGGCGCGAAAACAATAAAAATACTTGACAGAACCTTCAACGCAGACAGAAAAAGAGCGAAAGAATTTTTTTCTTTTATCATATCCGAATACGGAAAAAGAATACCCATTGGTGTTTGCTTCCACTTTGAGATATCAGGAGAACTGCTCGACGAGGAAACGCTTTCCTTGCTTTCCGAGGCGCCTCGAGGAGCTATACAGTTTGAAATAGGAATACAGAGCTTTAATCCTCAAACTTTACAATCAATAAACAGAAGGTCAGAAACCTCTAAACTGAAGGGAAATATTAAAAGCTTACTTAAGCGCAAAAATATTCATATTCATATTGATCTTATAGCAGGCTTGCCTTATGAGGATTTGAAGAGCTTCGAAAACAGCTTCGACGAAGCATATTTTCTTGGCTCCGATATGCTACAGCTCGGCTTTCTTAAGCTTTTACACGGCGCGCCAATGCGAGAGAATACAGATAAATACCCGTGTGAATTCTCAGAAGCTCCGCCTTACGAGGTCCTTTCTACACCTTGGCTTTCGGAGACTGATTTGCAAGAATTACATTTTGCGGAAATTGCATTGGACAAGCTCTATAACAGCTCCAGATTTAATATAACTCTTGATTATCTCATGAGCAACTCACCATACACACCATACAAGTTTTTCAACAAATTCGGCAAACATATAACGGCAGAAAAGAAAGAACGCTGCTCTTTAGATGAATTGATCAACACTCTTTATGACTTTCTTCTGAATGACGGAAAAACCGATATAGCTGTTTTGAGAGATAAAATGATGCGGGACAGATTGGCGAATTCCTCTACGGGCGTTATACCTGAAAGAATAAGAATTAATGACGAAAAACTGTTGAAGATAAAGAAGTATTTACAGGCAGATCCGGCTTTAGCACCAAAGCTTGCAACAAAACGTTCAATTGCGATTTTATATACCGAAAATTCTGCGATTTTTGCAGATTATTGCGACTCAGAAAAGGAAAACGGGAAATATAAAATTCACGAAATCAGTTTGGATATTATAAAATAGCTTTAAACATCGAAAGGAGAAATATATGACAGATAGAGAGCTTTTAGAAAAAATAGCGTCTTTGATTCAAGAAAAAAAGTTTTCTTTTCTCCGAAATTTTATGCTTGAGATGCAAGCGGTGGATATATCCGAAATTTTTGAGGATCTGACTATCGAAGAAACGGTTATTATATACCGATTGTTACCTAAACAAGCGGCGACTGACGTGTTTGTTAATATGTCAACCGAGAAGCAGGAGGAGCTGATCAATTCTTTCAGTGACTATGAGTTAAAACAGGTAATTGATGATCTTTACGTGGATGATACTGTCGATTTGATAGAAGAAATGCCTGCGACTGTCGTTAAAAGGATATTGCGAAATGCGAGCCCGCAGACGAGACAGACGGTAAACGAGCTTTTGAAATACCCCGAAACAAGCGCGGGAAGTATTATGACCACGGAGTATGTCTCATTAAAGCAATCCATGACTGTTGGCGAAGCCTTTGCACATTTAAGAAAGGTAGCTTTGGATAAAGAAACGGTATATACCTGTTACGTAACCGATTTTAAAAGACAACTGATAGGACTTGTGACCGTAAAAGACTTGCTTTCTTCGAATGACGATGCAATTATCGAAGATATTATGGAGCAGAACGTGATTTATGCATACACCTTGGATGACAGAGAGCAGGTTTCACGTTTGCTTGACAAGTATAGTTATCTTGCTCTGCCGGTTGTCGATAACGAACAAAGACTTGTGGGAATAATTACGGTCGATGACGCTATCGAAGTATTGCATGAAGAAACAGAAGAAGACTTCGCAAAAATGGCAGCTATCACACCGACTGAAAAACCGTATTTGCGTATGGGGGTTTTAGACATATGGAAATCCCGAATACCGTGGTTGCTTATTCTTATGATATCTGCTACCTTTACAGGTATTATAATCTCGGGCTTTGAAAGTGCTTTGCAGGGATTAGCTGTTCTGACAATTTTTATTCCTATGCTTATGGATACGGGCGGAAATTCGGGAAGTCAGGCATCTGTAACTGTTATCCGCGGTATTTCACTCGGAGAAATAGAGTTTAAAGATGTTTTGAAGGTGATGTGGAAGGAATTCAGGGTTTCTATACTTTGCGGTGTGGCACTGTCGGTTACTGCCTTTTTTAAAATCATTCTTATAGACAGGCTTCTTATGGGAAATGAGGATGTAACTGTCACTGTTGCCGCCGTTGTTTGTATAACACTACTGTTTACTGTTTTTGTCGCCAAGCTTATCGGATGCACTTTGCCTGTAATTGCTAAAAAAATAGGCTTCGACCCCGCCGTAATGGCAAGTCCGTTCATCACAACTATAGTCGATGCCATCTCCTTGCTTGTCTATTTTGGCGTGGCTTCATCGTTTTTAAATTTTTAGAATTATTCAAGAGGTTTTTGTATGACAGAAAAACTTTATTATATTGATAGTTATATCAAAGAGTTTTCCGCAAACGTAGTTTCGCTTACCGAGGAAGAGAATTTTATTAAATGCGTATTGGATAAAACTGCTTTTTTTCCAACCGAAGGAGGACAAAGCTGCGACTTTGGAACTATCGGAGATGCGAAAGTAACAGAAGTAAAAGAAAAAGACGGAATTATAACCCATTTTCTTGATAAGGCGCCGAGCGCGAGTGTTGATGTTATTTGCAGGATTGATTGGAAAAGGCGCTTCAGAAATATGCAAAATCACAGCGGAGAACATATTGTTTCCGGCTTGCTTCATTCCATATATGGCTTTGAAAACGTCGGTTTTCATTTAGGGAGTGAGGATGTTACTATTGATTTTAACGGTATATTAAACGAGGATCAGCTGTCTGAAATCGAGTATAAGGCAAACGAAGCTATAATTAAAAACATTGAAATTATAGCAAAATTTCCGACAAAAGAACAGGCAGATAAAATAGAATATAGAAGCAAAATGGAAATAAGTGAGAATTTGCGTGTCGTGACAATAGATGGATATGATATATGCGCTTGCTGCGCGCCTCATGTAAGACACACAGGCGAGATAGGTCTTATAAAGTTTCTTGACAGTATTCATTATAAAGGAGGTACAAGGCTTCATATAAAGTGTGGCTTTGATGCCCTCTCTGACTACTCAATGCATTACAGAAATACAAAAACCATTTCAAATCTTCTATCCGCGAAGCAGGAGGAAGTATACAGTGCAGTGTGCAGGCTTTCGCAAGCCTTAAATGATGAAAAAGCAAAATCCTCGGAATTGCGTGCGGAGATATTACGATTAAAAACCGAAAAGCTTGAGTATTGCAAAGGAAACCGTTTGATCTTTGAGAAGGATGCAGATATGAACTTTCTGCGAAATTATGTAAATGTAGCACTAAAAAGCACGGCAGAAATATGCGCCGCCTTTTCGGGTGACGATAACATCGGTTACAAATACATAATTGCCTCAGAAACAGTTGATTTAAAATCCAGAGCTAAAGAAATCAACTCAGCTTTAAAAGGAAACGGCGGCGGAAAGACAAATATGATACAGGGAAGTGTTTCTGCAAGCGAAGCGGAAATACGTGCATACTTTGATAACTAAAAAAATGTACACATATTTATATTAAATGTACACATATTTATATTAAATATCCAAAAAGGAGCATAGCTGTGGCGTATGTATATATAGTAAAATGCGAAGACGGCAGTTATTATACAGGGATAGCTTCTGACGTGAAGCGCAGAATTAAAGAGCATTATAAAAAAGCACCTACATGTGCAAAATATACACGGTCACACAAAATTAAAGAGCTTTCTGCGGTTTGGGAAGCATCCTCTTATTCTTGCGCAGGGAAGCTTGAATATTATATCAAGAAAAAGCTTACGCATTCAAAGAAAAGACTCCTTGTTGAAGAAAAAGATGCCTTTAAAGATTTGATACCCGAGGAATTACAAGAGCTTTCTTACAAAAGAATAGAAAATATTACGCTTGAAAGCTGTTTAGATAAAAAATAATTCAAAAAACAAACTTTTTTCTCAAAAGGTATTGCATTTTTATAAAAAGTATGGTAAAATAATCAATAATTGCGGATTTTCTGCGATTTATATTAAAGAACAGTCCTCTGCGATGCTCCGCACGAATGTTCTGTTGAAGGAGGAGCCTAAAAATGGAAAAGATTCAGGCTTTTGTAAGCGAGCAAATTAAGAAGGATGTACCTCAGTTTGCGATCGGTGATACCGTTAAGGTATACAACAAGATCAAAGAGGGTACAAGAGAAAGAATTCAGCTTTTTGAGGGAACTGTTATTGCTAAGCATAATGGTGGTATTTCCGAGACATTTACTGTAAGACGTATTTCTTACGGTTGCGGTCACGAGAAAACATTCCCGCTTCATTCTCCGAATGTTGAAAAGGTTGAAGTTGTACGTTCCGGTAAGGTTCGTCGTGCAAAATTGTATTACCTTCGTGACAAGGTTGGTAAAGGCGCAAAGGTTAAGGAAAAGATTTAAGCCTGTGCAATTACCCGTTTAGATATACATAATGTATATCTGACAAATAAGGAAGAAAACCGGGCATCTGCTCGGTTTCTTTCTTTAAAAGCTAAGACAAATTCATTTTCGGGGGTATATATGGATATTAAAATACAATTGCCCGAATATCCTTTTGACTCTGATGTTTGGAAGCATCTTCAGAATACCGACAAGCCTGTAATTGTATACGGGATGGGAAACGGCGCGGATAAGCTTTTATCCCGACTTGATAGCTACGGTGTAGAGGTTTCCGATTTCTTCGCAAGCGACGGCTTTGTAAGAGGACATAGCTTTCACGGAAAAAGAGTTATGTCGTTTTCTGAAATAAAGGAAAAGTATGACGACTTTATTATTCTTGTTTCTTTTGCTTCCAAGCTTTCGGACGTGGTCGAAAAAATATATGAGTTGAAATCTCAGTATGAGCTTTATGTCCCTGATATGCCTGTGGTCGGAAATGTATATTTTGATTCGGAATTTTATAATGAAAATTATACAAAAATAAAAAAAGCATATGATCTGCTTGAGGATAACACTTCAAAAAGCTTGTTTTGCAATGTCATATGGTACAAGCTTACTGCCGATGTTTCATATTTGAAAGATATATCTTCGAAGGAAGAATGTTATTCCTTGCTTGAATGCGATTCGTATAAATTCGTATTCGATGCAGGCGCTTACAACGGAGATACAGCTAAGGAATTTATTTCATATTTTCCTAATTTACAAAAAATATATGCAGCAGAGCCTGATCCAAAAAACTGCGCTAAATTGAGAACTTTTGCCGAAAGCGCTTCATGCAATATAGAAATCGAAGAAGCTGCATTGTGGAATGAAAACGGAGAAACAGAGTTTTCAAGCAGCAAAAACAGAAATTCTTCGATTTCCAATTCATCACACAAGTTTAAAACCGTCAAAGTAAAATTGAAAAAGCTTGATTCTATTATTTCATCATCTGTCGATTATATTAAATATGATGTTGAAGGAGCAGAGCTTCAGGCTTTGGAGGGAAGTGCCGAAACGATAAAAGCCTTTTCTCCCGATATGCTTGTTTCTCTTTATCACAAAAGCGAGGACATATTTTCGCTTGTAAATTATGTTGCCGATAATTATAAGGATTACAAGCTTTATCTGCGCAGACTCTATTGCTTGCCTGCGTGGGAGCTTAATCTTTACGCAGTAAAAAACAGTAAATAATTGTATAAGCTCGAAAGGAAAAACAAAATGCCGGAATTATTGTCACCTGCGGGAAATTTTGAAAAGCTTAAAGCTGCCGTCAGATACGGTGCCGATGCTGTATATATGGCAGGGCAAATATTCGGAATGCGCGCAGCGGCAGATAACTTCACCTTGGAAGAAATGAAGGAAGCTGTGGAATATGCCCATAACCGCAATGTAAAGGTTTATCTTACGGTCAATACAATGCCGAGAGAAAACGAATATCCGATTTTAAAAAGATACTTTAACGATATAAAGGATATTCCTTTTGATGCTTTAATTGTTGCGGATATTGGTGTGATTTCAGTAGCAAAAGAACTTCTGCCGGATATTGACATCCATATTTCTACGCAAGCAAACTCTGTAAGCTCATATGCCTGCAAGGAATGGCAAAGGTTAGGCGCAACCCGTATTGTTCTTGCGAGAGAATTAACGCTTGAAGAAATTCGTGAGATCCGTAAAAACATTCCGAAGGAGCTTGAGCTTGAAGCCTTTATACACGGGTCAATGTGTGTTTCGTATAGCGGAAGATGCTTACTGTCCAATCTCTTGATAGACAGAGATGCTAACAGAGGTATGTGCGCGCAGCCTTGCCGCTGGAATTACAAAATAATAGAACGTGATTTTGATATAATAGAAGAAAAACGCCCGGATATTCCAATTCCGATAAAAGAAATAAACGGCGAGACATTTATTATGAGCTCCAAGGATATGTGCATGATAGAGCATATTCCCGATCTTATGGAAAGCGGTATAAACAGCTTTAAGATCGAAGGAAGAATGAAAAGCGCATATTACACCGCTGTTGTTACAAATGCTTACAGAATGGCGATTGATTCTTATAAAAAAGGAAATTACCAATATAACTGTGAATGGCTGAGAGAGCTTGAAAGTGTCAGCCACAGAGAATATGCTACAGGATATTTTTATGACCGTTCTACCGAAACGGCAAACACATGTAAAGATACAGGATATATTCGCGAAAAAGCATATCTGGCTACAGTAGTATCATATAATAGTGAAACGGGTGAAGCTATGCTTATCCAGAAAAACAAGCTTTCTGTGGGTGATCCTATAGAGGTATTATCACCCGGAAAAACAGGTGTCAGCGCTGTTGTGGGAGATATGTATAACGAGCTTCACGAAAGCATACAGTCTGCGCCCCATGCACAAATGACTTTTTATATGAAGATGCCGTTTGAAGTAAAGGAAGGAGATATTGTCCGTTCTGCCGGATGATAAGTTTTGATTATGTGGTTTATAGAAGCGCTAAAGGCAATATTTATCGGTATCGTTCAAGGTATAACCGAGTGGCTTCCTGTAAGCAGCACGGGACATATGATACTGTTTGATGAGTTTCTTAATCTTGGCGGAAGCGAAGATTTTAAAGAAATGTTTATGGTTGTGATACAGCTCGGTTCTATTTTGGCGGTCGCTGTACTTTATTTCCATAAGCTCAATCCGTTTGCTACATCAAAAACAAGCGCTGAAAAGAGATCTACTCTTACATTGTGGTTAAAGGTAGCCGTTGGCGCAATTCCTGCCGCTGTAATAGGCTTGATCTTAGACGATTGGATAGATGAACACTTCTTTAATTTTTTGGTAGTGGCAATAGCACTGATAGTTTACGGAATTGCTTTTATACTGATAGAAATATTTAAAAACAAATCGCAGTTCAAAAGAGAAACGGTAGATGAACTCACATTTAATGATGCTTTTAAAATCGGATGCTTTCAGGTTTTGTCCTTGATTCCGGGGACATCACGTTCGGGATCTACCATATTGGGAGGTATGCTTTCGGGCGTTTCGCGCGTTGCCGCTGCTGAATTTTCGTTCTTTATGGCAATTCCTATTATGTTAGGTGCTTCCTGCTTGAAAATACTGAAGTTCTTTCTTGACGGAAATATATTATCCGGAAACGAGATCTTAATACTATCTATCGGTATAATAGTTGCTTTTCTCGTTTCGCTTGCGGCTATAAAATTCCTTATGGAATTTGTAAAGCGACATAGCTTCGAGAGCTTTGGTTGGTATCGTATAGTATTGGGAATCATAATAGTTATATATTATTTTATTACAAAATAACAAACAAAAACCTGCTTAATTCAGAGAAAAAACTAAGCAGGTTTTATTTATGTATTGTTTATTGCCCCCCAATCAATAGGCTCGATTCCTTTTGACAAGAGAAAATTGTTTGTCTTGGAAAAATGCTTGCAACCGAAAAATCCGTTAAATGCGGAAAGCGGACTCGGGTGCGGCGATTCTAAAATCAAATGATTTTTATTTGTGATAAGTGCTTTTTTGCTTCGTGCGTTTGATCCCCATAGAATGAAAACTATAGGGCTTTCGGAATTATTAAGAGCCTTAATAATTGCATCGGTAAAAATTTCCCACCCCTGTCTTAAATGACTTTGAGGGTGTCCCTCTCTTACTGTCAGCGTGGTATTCAGTAATAAAACTCCTTGTTTTGCCCATTCCGTAAGAGTACCGTGGTTCGGCATTTTGATTTTCAAGTCATCAGAAATTTCTTTGTAAATATTCTGAAGAGAAGGAGGTATCTTCACTCCTTTTTTTACCGAAAAGCAAAAACCGTGCGCTTGTCCCTCTCCGTGATACGGGTCTTGCCCCAAAATAACCGCTTTTACAGAGGAATATGGCGTAAATTTGAGAGCATTGAATATATCGTACATATCAGGATAAATTTTCTGTGTGGAGTATTCGTGTTTTAAAAAGCTGCGAAGTCTTAAGTAATACTCCTTCGAAAATTCTTCCCCGATATAATCGTCCCAGTCATTTCCTAATTTCATTTTTATTTCTCCGTTTTTTGTTACTGTGACTATTTTAACACAGAAATGCACAAATTGCAAGTTTTTTTAAATATTATGTGAAAAGATTGACTTTGTGGTTTTGCTGTTGTATAATATTTACATATTTAAAAAAATCTATAAATTGTTTGGAGTATTATGAAGCCTTTATATTTAGTTGTTGCAATAATAATTTTTTTGCTTGTCATATTAACAGCAGTAACTGTTTTTTTCTTCAACTTCGCAATTGTGGGTAAGCGTTTAAGTAAAGAAAACGCGATAAAAAGAGCAAAAAATCATAAAGTATACAAAACTTATGCGGATAGAATAGTAAACGGCATTGAATGGATTTCAAACTGCAAACAGAAGCACGTTGAAATAAAATCATATGACAATATAAAGCTTTTCGGCACATTAATCGAGGCAGAAGACAAAACAGATAACACAGTAATACTTTTTCATGGGTGGACGAGCAGAGGCTTTTTTGATTTTTCCTGTATAATAGAAATGTATCACAAAAATGGATTTAATGTTCTTATGCCCGATCAGAGAGCACACGGCATGAGCGGTGGAAAATACACCTGTTTTGGTGTAAAAGAAAGATATGACGTAATTTCTTGGGTCAATTACGTTATTTCCTTGTACGGAGAAAATTGCAAAATAGTAATTGAAGGTATATCTATGGGGGCATCTACCGTTTTAATGGCAGCAGGCTTAAATGAGCTTTCTCCGTGTGTAAAAGGTATTATTGCGGATTGCGGATTCACATCGGCGGCGGATCAGTTTACTCATGTATTAAAAAAAGACTACCACTTACCCCCGTTTCCGTTTCTTTATACCGCTAACCTTTTGACGCGTATGATTGCAGGCTTTGGTTTTTGGGATGTTAATGCTGCAGAAGAGGTTAAGAAATCTGAATTGCCACTACTCATCATACACGGAGAAGACGATGATTTCGTACCCGTAAAATTCGGCAGACAAATATACGAAGCGAGCGCATCTGAAAACAAGCAGATAATAACCGTCCCGGGCGCAAAGCACGGAATGGGCTATTTTAACGATGAAGAACATTGCAGATCTGTTTTGGAAAACTTTCTTAAAAATGTTTTTGAGAATCAGTAATTTTAATTTAAAATAAAAAATATGTCTCAAGTGCTTTTGTTTGCGCTTGAGACATGTTTTTTAGAAAACTGTTTCAATAATTTTAGAGGTGCTCTCGGGAGAATATCTCCAAGAGTCGATATGAGATGTTTTTTGTGTATCTACAAAATATTTTATGGCTTTGTTTGAAGACGAGACCTCTGAATTTGTATCTATTACTATAAGCTTTATTTTCATTTTGTCGGGAATGATGCTCTTTATGTAAACAGCGGCGGTTTGATTTATCTCCACCCCTGTTTTAAGCTCTGCCAATCCTGCAAGATTAGGCATAAGCTCTACGAAAATTCCATAACTTTCAATGCTTCGTATGATTCCCGCCACCGTTTGTCCTGCAGAAAACAATTCGGCATTTTCTTGCCATGTTCCGAGCAATTCGCGATGTGTTACATAAATTCTTTTGTCGGCATCTATATTTTTTACAACCGTATATATTTTTTCTCCTACATTGAACCTGTCTTTCGGATGAGAAATTCTCGAAACGGAAATGCAGTCTATAGATAAGAGCGAAACTATTCCGCAACCTATATCTACGAAAGCTCCGAAGCTTTCCATATGTGTAATTCTACTTGGAATTATATCCCCCGGAACAAGAGCATCGATATAATTATTCATACATTCCAATTGTGCCGCCCGTCGGGAAAGATATGCACATAATTCTCCGTATTCATTACGCATAAAGCCAACAACCTTAAAGCATATAGGTTTTCCAACTCTGGTTAATACTGCTATATCCTTTGTTTCTTCGCCGTCACGCAAGTACTGTACTTCATTTCTCGGCATTATTCCTTTTATTCCGTGTAAGTCTATATGCAATTGAAATTTATTGTCGCACAGAATTGCCGTCGACTCCAGAATTTTTTGTTTTTCCATTGCTTTTTCAAGCATTGGAATTGATGAAATATATTCGTGGTTTTCTACGTTTGAAATAAGACTTCCTTCCGGTAAATATTGATTTTGCATACTGAACCTCTTTATTTTTATTGTTTTGATATAGAATATACCTATATAAAATGTATGCAACTAAAAATTAAAATATCATTCTTTTGATGATTTAATTTTTATTATATCACCGCCGAATTATTTTCATCCGATGCTTCATTCTGAATTGAATCTTGATTATAAATGTAAGAGACAGAACTGTTTTCCTGGGTGGAAAGTGCAACTGCCGCAGATGATTCCTCAAGCGATGGCTCTTGCGGTGTTGTATATGAGCTTCCCATATATACACGTTCATCTCCAAAAGGTCTGTTCTGCATTTCATTAAGTCCGAAGCTTATTGAAATCGCGTCGTTTACCCTCTGCATCACATTATCATCCAAATGTCCCATTCTTTCTTTCAAACGTTTTTTATCTAAAGTACGAACCTGTTCAAGAAGTATTACTGAGTCTTTTGCGAGACCTACCTTGTTTGCAAATATGTCGATATGTGTCGGAAGCTTTGTCTTTCCTATTTTGCTCGTTATTGCCGCCGCTATAACAGTTGGGCTATATCGGTTTCCGACATCATTCTGTACTATCAATACAGGTCTCAGTCCCCCTTGTTCGCTGCCGATAACGGGACTTAAATCGGCATAGTAAATATCTCCCCGTCTTATATTCATTGTGTTTTCATCACCTTTTGGTGAAATCCTTTCTTATTCGGATCGACTGCTTTGTTTTTTTGCAGCGTATTGATATTTTGTCTTTTTTTTAGGATTTTTAATCATAAAAAAATACATTTTGAGAAAATATTTCTCGATAACATTTTATTTGAAAAAAAGAAAAGTGTTAATTTACAAAATTATGAAAAAAAGCAATACAAAAAGAGACAAAGCGAAAAACCTTGTCTCTTGTTTTCGGTATTGAATTTTTTATTATTGATGGTCGCTTGTGGTTATTCTGTCTTCTTCGGGTCTGAAGAGAAGAGAAATGCACCAGATTCCCGCCAAAGCAACAACCACATAAATGATTCTGCTTATAACTGACGTTTGGCCACCGCACAACCAAGCAACAAGGTCGAATTTAAACAAGCCAACGCTACCCCAGTTTAAAGCACCGATAATGGTTAAAATTAATGCTATTCTGTCGATTATCATTATGCAAACGGAATTGTAAAAATACAATTTTCCCCTTTCAAAGTATAACGAATTTCATAAACCCGTTATTGATTATTTTTCACAAAAATATTAAAACAATACAGAAATAAAAAGTATTTTTATTTTTCGTCGAACGAGAGGGAAGCTTCTCCAAAATTTTCCTTTAATTTTTCGAGTGCCTTCTTTTCAATTCTGCTCACATAAGATCGTGATATTCCAAGTGCTTTTGCAACCTCGCGTTGTGTTAGCGCGGGAACAGAGGAAAGACCGTAGCGCATGATAATAATTTTTCTTTCCCGATCATCTAAAATGTTATTTATCAACTCATACGCTTTTTCGACATGTACTTTTATATCCAGATCGTAAGCAATTGTGTCCTCAGAGCTTATTATATCTATATATGTTAGAGGATTTCCGTCTCGGTCTATGTCTATAGTTTCGTTAATTGATACCTCATTGGAAAGTTTTTTTTGCGAGCGAAAAAACATCAGAATTTCATTCGCTATCCTCACCTAACGGCTCGTAAAAATCCTCTAAAATTTCATCGGGATTTTTGTCGGAATTGCCGTTATTTCCGCTATTTCCGTCGGGTGGAGTGGGAAATTCATAGTCTCCATCGTTG
>SVQV01000064.1 GCA_015065175.1 Oscillospiraceae bacterium
GTCAGAGCCTTCGCTCTTTAATATTTTAATTATTCGGCTTGTGCCTAAGCGTGACGCGCCGAGAGAAATAAACTTCTCAGCATCTTCGAGGGAGGAAATTCCGCCTGCCGCTTTGATTTTAACATTTCCTCCTATATGCTTTGAGAAAAGCTCAACATCGGCAAAGGTCGCACCGCCCGAAGAAAAGCCTGTCGAAGTCTTTATATAATCCGCACCCGACTGTGTTACTATCTCGCACATTTTAATCTTTTCTTCTTCGGTCAAAAGACAGGTTTCTATGATGACTTTAAGGAGCTTACCGTTGCATGCATTTTTTACTTTTATGATCTCATCCAATACAAGATCATAAAGCCCGTCCTTCAAATAGCCTATGTTTATGACCATATCTATTTCATCTGCCCCGTTTTTTATGGCGTTTTCTGTCTCAAAGCACTTTGCTTCGGTTGTGCTGTAGCCGCACGGGAAGCCAATGACTGTACAAATTTTGACGCCGCTTTTTACATACCCCTTCGCTCTTTTCACGTATGAAGCAGGAATACATACAGAAGCTGTTCCGAATTTTATTCCGTCATCGCATATAGACTTAATTTCTTCCCAAGTGGCAGACGGGGAAAGCAATGTGTGATCAACCTTCGAAAGTATTTCTTTTATATCCATAAATTACCCCTGCCGATTTTATTTAATGTGTTCTATCTGTTTCATCAGCTCGTCGTTTTTCAAGACTCCGAGAGCGCGAACGAGCTTCTGTACCGCTATTTCAACAGAAGCTTTTGCTATAGTTTCGGTAAGCCCTGTCGGTGGATGTCCCGCATATGCATTCGGATAATCAAGCCACCACGAGCCGCCCCAAGCAATACGTGCATCTCCCAAAAAATCAGTCTTATGCTGATGCATGCCGGAAAGGACCTCGGACCTATCAAGTCTTACAAGCTCGGGATACGTGCCAAGCACAAGTGCAGACTCAGCAAAACCACCATGTCCGTCAAAGTGCTTTTTGTCCACAAAGTCCTGTAAAACCGCAATATCACTATCGGTGAGGTAAGGAAATTCTTCCCTGCCTTTTTGTGAAATTATATTAAGAATTTCAGACGGCATTACGAGAGCGTTATAGAAAGAAAACACCTGATAATCCTTTTTCTTCGACATTATCGTCCTCAAGAAGAAGTCAAGCATTCCTTTGTTGCCGCCATGGCTTGAAACGATGAGAATTTTTTTAAAGCCGTTTCTTGCCGCTTCGTCGCATATTTCCTCAAGGAGCTGAAGCATAAGCTCACCGCTGAGAGCAAAATATCCGTAATGCGCAGTTCCTTGTGTAGGGTCTTCGTTTCTCGCATGCACAACATCTCCGTAGTAAAGCCTCGGTAGAACACAAACAGGTTCTCTTTCCGCTGCAATTTCGAGGATTTTCCCTCCCTTTAAAGTATCAGTTCCAAGCGGCAAATGTTGACCGTGCATTTCAAGGCAACCGATAGCTATAGCGCAAACATTATGTGTTTCTTTGAGCATTGGCTCAAATTCTTCTTCTCGCAAGTTTTCCCAAAGCATTTTTTAGTACCTCCAATACTTTTAGACATATTAATGAAATTTGATTATGAAAATATAAATGCTTTTATTTTTTCTATAACTTCTCTGTCGGCATTTTCGGGCAAGAAATCATTTACCGTTTTGCCAAAGAACTTTGCCCAAACTGCTGCCGCGATATATCTGCCGTAATTAAAGCTCAGATGTATGCTATCTCTTGTATAGTCCGCATCATCGAGAAGGTCAGTCTCTCTGAGAGCCTGTATCATTTCTCCAACTCTTATCAAAGCCAGACCGTGTTTTTCCTCAACTGCCTTTGTTGCCTTTTTAATACATTCAAACATTTCGTTCTGATCGTTGTTATACTTTGCGAAAGCGCCGCTTTCAGAGGCTTTGGGGTATGCCCAGGTCTGATGAAAAACGACCTTTGCGGTGGGGCAAAGAGCTTTTATGTAACCTAAAACGTTAGTAAGATATGGCTCGTAGCTTTCAACAACGCCCGAATAAGGACTTGCCTGCTGTACGGTTATATAGTCCCATTTTTCAGATGCAAAAATTTCATTTGCCGACACGTTTTCGGGAAAATCGGGATGTCTTTTTGCATGCTCTTCAAATACATATTCTTTTGCTTCATTGTCCAAATTATTAGAATGTCTTTCGAGACTGCATCCGCCTATATAGAGATTTCTGACATAGAGCCCCTCTGTCATCTTTTCAAGATAAGCTGTGCTGTCTTCCGAAAAGCTGTTTCCGAGCGCTAAAATTTTAATCATTTCAAATCACCTTTATCAGCCATTTTTCTGTGCTTTTTTGTCAAGTGCCTTGTTGCGGAAGTAGAGGCATATATCCAAGCCAACCATTGTCAAGTTGAGGCAGTAGAAGAAGAGGACATACCACTTAAACGAGTCTGCCGTAAGCTTTGCGACAATTCCGCAAATATATCCGAAGAAGATCATAGAAAGGAAGAATATGCTCTTTCCTTTTGCGCTTCTTGCGCGGTAGGATTTCAAGACCGAAGCGGGCCAGGAAGCTCCAAAGCTTACAACCATTAAAATTTCAAAAATTTCTGACATTTTTTATCTCCTTTTATATTATTTTTTTGTTTTTTCAAAAAAAGTGTTTATTTCCTCCGCAAATATAGGCTCATTTACATAAGAGCAATGCGTAGTATTTTCCATCAATTTGAAATTGATTTTATCCTCAGGATAAGAAAAATACGTCATTGTATCAATAAGCACATGTGTCTGCGAAAGTCTGCAATGCATATCGTGGTCAGAGGCTAAAATAAGCACGGGAGGTCTGCCGTCGTAATTATCTATATGATAGATAGGTGCCGCCTCGTCAACCACTATCTTTCTGTGGTCTACCTTGTAATCATACTTCAAAACGCTGAAATGTGTGGTGGGCTGTCCCGCATCGAATACGTATCCTCTGAAATCGTTTACAGATGCACCGTATGTACTCAAATACTTTCGGTCGAAATAAAGCATCATGGAAATATAACCGCCGGCGCTGCTACCGGAAATATACAGATTGTCGGTATTTACATCCGCATACTCGCTTATATGCTCTTTAGTCCAAGCGCAAGCCGCAGCTGCATCATAAAGATATTCGGGAAATTTTGCATTGGGATATAGTCTATAGTTTGGCATAACCAATGCGATGCCGTTATTTTCTACAAGCGGGATAAGCCCCTTATAGAGATATTTTGCGCCTGCATATATGCCGCCACCGTGAAAATAAATAAGAACACCTTTCACTTCGCCTTCGGGCAAATAAATGTCAAGATAGGCTCTCTCATGAGGCTCGGAAAGGTAAGGTATATCCTTAAAAGTTCTCATAATACGATCTCCTTTTATTTTAATTCAATTAAATTATACACTCCTATTGCAATATTGTCAAGAATGTATTATAATATAATTACCATAACTTTTATAATGGAGTAAAAATGGAACTACTACAGTTAAAATATTTTTGTGATGCCGCAGAAAGTGAAAACTTTTCACAGACCGCAAGCAAGTTTTCGGTTCCGCAATCTGCGGTTTCTCAGTCTATAAAAAGACTCGAAAACGAATTGAGTATTGAGCTGTTTGACAGGAATAAAAACAAAATAGAGCTTAATGAAAACGGCTTTGCCTTTTTGCATCACATACGCATCGCATTAAATGAAATAGAGCAAGGCTGTGAAGAAATAAAGAGAAAAAACTCTGAAGCTCACGGAAACATCAAAATACTTATAAAAAACAACAGACGTTATATAACCGACTGCATTGCCGAATTCAAGAAAAAATATCCGTACATTTCATTTACAATTTCTCACGAAAGCATCGCAAAAAATGAATCGGATTTTGATTTCGTCATTTCTGACTCACAGCCGAACGGCAATTTTAAAAAAAGAGAGCTTATCAAGGAAAGAATACTTCTGTCTGTATCGAAGGACAACCCTTTATCCTCAAAGAGTATTATAAAGGCTGAAGATATATCCGACGAAAAATTCATTTTAATGCCAAAATCGAGCAATCTTTTCAACTACTTTAACGAATTCTGCAAAAACCAGAATATAAATCCAAGCATAACTATTTTTTGCGATGACCCGTTCTACATAAGGAAATATACCGCCATTAATCTTGGTGTTTCTCTCTTCCCCGAATTTTCTTGGAAGGGCTTGGCTTACAACGAAACTGTTAATATCCCCATAGAAAACGCACCCGAAAGAACAAGCTATCTTTTTTATAACAGTACATTTAACAATGCGTCAAAGCTTTTCTTCGATTTTATAAACTTGAAAAAGTCAAAAAAGGTGTAATTATCCCCTATTCTATTGACTTTGCTTTTTTCTTGTGATAAAATTATTATGTCGAAACGACAGTATAAAAAGGAGCTTTATAATCATGGAATTAAAGAATAGATCGGTTGTTTTTCTCGGCGACAGTATTACCGCAGGCGCGGGGGTAAAGGATATTACCGCAAACCGCTATGATAATGTGCTGAAAAAGATAGCGGAGCTTGGAGAAACATATAATTACGGTATCAGCGGAACGAGAATAGCGCCTCAGATAATTGTGGGTGAGCCGACGCCCGTTGACCTTGGAGATTTCTGCAAGAGAGCCAAGGAGATGAATAAAAATGCCGATATCATTATAGTATTCGGCGGAACTAACGACTACGGCCACGGAAATGCGCCCTTCGGTGAAGAAAGCGACCGCACACCCGATACCTACTGCGGCTCGGTGCATTCTCTTATGAAATACTTACGGAGTGAATATCCTGATGCTACAATAGTATTTATGACTCCTATGCACCGCTTAAACGATGCACGTCCCGCATCAGACGCACGAAAGGCTATAAATCCCGGAAAGCCGCTTGCTGATTACGTAGAGGTAATTTGCAATGCCGCTCCGCTTTATAACATAAACGTGCTTGACCTTTTCCGTACCCTTCCTCTCGATCCTAATGATGAAGCTATAAAGCAGTTATATGTTCCCGACGGACTTCACCCGAACGACCTCGGTCAGCACATAATCGCGGAATTGCTCTTTAACTACTTAAGAGCATTATAATAAAAAAAGAAGGAGTTGTCTGTAAGCTATAGGACGACCCCTTCTTTTTTATATATTTCTTAAAAATTTGCTTCCTGTCTATCAAGAATTTCTATTATGGCGTTTCCAAGCTCACTTGTGCTTGAATTTCCGCCAAGGTCAGGAGTAAGTGTCTCCCCTTCCGTCAAGAGTTCTTCGATAGCATCTATCAAGCGTGCGCCCCAATTCTCATAACCGAAAAAGTCGAGCATCTGAGAAGCTGACCAGATAGATGCCAACGGGTTAGCTATCTGCTTGCCTGCGATATCGGGAGCAGAGCCGTGAATAGGCTCAAACATAGAGGGAAACTTTCTTTCGGGATTGAGATTTGCTCCCGCCGCAAGTCCCATTCCGCCTGATATTGCGGCACCAAGGTCGGTAATTATGTCACCGAACAAATTAGATGTAACAACCACCTGAAAACGTGCGGGATCCTTTACGAAGAACATAGCGGCAGCGTCAACCAGATAAGAAGCTGTCTTTACATCGGGATATTCTTTGGCAACCTCTGCAAAAACACCATCCCAGAATACCATAGAATAATTCAAAGCGTTTCCTTTTGAAATACTTGTCACAGTTTTATTATCTTTCTTCGCAAGCTCGAAGGCATAACGGATTATTCGCTCTGTGCCCTTGCGTGAAAAGACACCTGTCTGCAATACCAATTCATCAGGCTGTCCCTTGTTTTGCCACTCACCTACGCCTGCATACTCACCTTCACTGTTCTCGCGTATAACTACCATATCGATGTCCGCAGGAGACTTATCCTTTAAAGGACAAGGTGCGCCGTTAAGAAGCTTAACGGGACGGACGTTTACGTACTGATCAAATTCGTGTCTTATTTTCAAAAGCAGATCCCAAAGAGAAATATGATCGGGCACACCGGGAGCACCTACCGCACCAAGATAAATTGCGTCATACTTCTTTAAGGTTTCAATAGCATCATCGGGCATCATTTTACCCGTATTCAAATAATACTCACATCCCCACGGAAACTGTGTAAATTCAAATTCAAATCCGCCGTCAAGCTCCGAGACATGCTTCAATACCCGTATGCCCTCGTTAATAACCTCAGGGCCTATTCCGTCTCCAGCTATAACGGCAATTTTATATTTTTTCATATTATTCTCCTTTTGTTTTCTTGATTGTTTTAATTTTACCACAATATTTGTTATTTGTAAAATATAAATTATATTGACAATTATAGCTTTTTGCTATATAATATTTAAAACGATTTCTTAAGGAGAAAGCAATGAATATCACTCAACTAAGATATTTTCACGCTGTTGCGACACACCATACAGTATCTGCCGCAGCGCAGCATCTCTATATTTCTCAGCCTTCTCTTTCCAATGCCATAAAGGATCTTGAAAAAGAGTTCTCGGTAAAGCTGTTTTGCCGCAGATACACGGGAATGGAGCTGACTCCCGCGGGAATGAAGCTTTACAATGCAAGCAAGGATCTTTTATCTCATTATGACGAAGTAGAAAGAATGATGTTTGACATAGGCAAGAACGATACCAAAAAGATACGAATGGGAATACCGCCTATGATAAGCTCATTTATTTTTGCCGACATATACAAAAGCTTTGTTCTTAAAAATCAGGATATTGATCTTGTAATTACGGAAAAAGGAAGATATGAGCTATTGGATCAATTGAATGACGGACTTCTTGATATAGTACTGCTGCCTCACATAAAGCCGTTTGACAGTAGCATCGAGTCAAAAAAAATCGGAACGCTTGAAATTGTATGCTGTGCTGCTAAAAACGATCCGATATCACAAAATAAAAGCGTTGATGCAAAAATGCTTGAGTCTTCTCCGCTTATTCTCTTTGCGGATACTTTTTTTCAAACGAAGACAATAAAAAACTGGTTTGCAAGCGCCAATGTCAAGCCGAACATATCAATACAGACCGAGCAGCTCTCCACCGCTCAGAACATGATAGAAAACGCTTCATTGCTTGGCTTTATGTTTAAAAATCTTGCGCAAAAAAATCCCTCTATGACAACTATTCCGCTTGATCCTCCTATCTATGTTGACATCAGTGTACTTACAAAAAAAGATATGTATGTATTAGACAGCATAAAAAGGCTGGAACATTTTTTGAAAAAAAACAACCTCTTTGAAGAATAAGTTCAGAAGTAAAAAAGCCGATAGAGATCGTCCTCTATCGACTTTTTTGTTAGTTTTTATTAATAAATTCTGGGCATGGGGTTGGCGGCATAGATCTGATCTGTAACGTTTACGATCTGTCTTACCTTATCCATACCGATGAACAGCTCTCTGCCCTCGGTGATAGCATAGTAGAGGTCCTCATAAAGACCGCACTTTCCTATATCGAAAGCAGTTCCGGCGTACTTGCCGCTTTCTTCATGAATAACGAGCTGCTCCCTGCAGTATATAGGATTGCCGTTTTCATCCTGCAAGAATTCTTCTACAACAGGTCTCTCGGGATTTTCGCCGTCTACAATGTACTTATACTCATATGCAGAGGGAGTTGCCTTAAAGGTTCCTCTTGTTCCCTGAAGCTTAACGTTATAGCCTGAATATGCATCGAGTGAGCTTATCTCAAGGTCTACAACAGGCTTTCCGGGAGCAACGAAGATTGCCTTACAATAGTCATCAGAGTCACCGCTCGCAAGAGGAGTGCTCTTCAAGGATGAGAACGCTACTCTTATGTTTTCATCGAAATCCATAAAACCGAGAGCCAAACCGATGGGGTGAGGACCTGTATTGAATGTGCCACCTGCCATCTTGCTCTGCAAGGTCTGCCAGTCCCAACGGCGAGAGAAGCTGTTATAACGAACGCTTATCTGAACGACGTCACCGATAACCTTTTCTTTTATGATTCTTACTATGTCCTTGTAGAAGGGAGCGTGGAAAGTCTGCTGGAATGCAGCAAGCACAAGACCTCTTTCCTTCGCTATCTTCATAACGGTATCGCACTCAAAAGCATTTCTTGCAAAAGGCTTTTCGCAAAGAACATTGAAATTGTGCTCAAGCAAGTCCTTTGTGATAGGATAATGCATATGCGAATATGAAGCGTTTACAACCACGTCTATATCCTTTTTGTCGAACAATTCACGGTAATCCGCCAAAACCTCACATCCGGGATACATTTCAAGCGCTATCTGACGGCGTCTCTCATCGGCATCAACTACGTACTTTACGTTGTAGTACAAGTTTTTGTCGGAAGTATAATACGTGCCGTGGATACCTTTTCCGCTTCTTCCCTGACCTATAATTGCCAAGTTTAACTTTTTCATAATAAAATACCTCTCTTTATTATATTTTATTTTAAATTTTTATTGCATTTTTTGTTTTTTTGTGTTACACTAACTAAAAAGGGGGCGATGACATGCAGGAAAACGAATCAAAAATGAAGATCGCTGAGGAAAACTTAGAATACAATCACGCTGTAATAACCTGCGCAAAGGGGCACCCACGTTTTTCAATGAAGCATTCCCATAACGCATATGAAATTATCTTTTTCGAACACGGAGATGCGGAATACATTGTAGAAAACAGATACTACAAGCTCAGAAAAAACGATCTTGTTTTTACCCGTCCTTCTGAGTATCACTTCATAAAAATACATTCTGATGCCGAATATTCGAGATTCAATATTCTTTTTGATTCCGACTTCATAGATGAAAATATTATAAATTTAATACCGCCGCAGATCGAAGCGATAAACTGCCCCAAATCAAGTATAATCGCAGAAAACTTCAAGCGAATGAAATATTACGGAGAACATTTTTCCAAAGAGGATTTTACTGTATTGCTACAATCTCTTCTTAAAGAAATTCTTTACAACCTTTCGATCTCAGAAGCGGATGTTATAAATCTTCCCTCCGAGGTATCGCCTTTGATCACAAGAGCTCTCGACTATATAAACGAAAACCTTTTTACTGTAAAGGAGTTACAGGAGATATGCGACGAGCTATCTGTTTCAAAGCCATATCTTTTTAAGCTTTTTAACGATCAGCTTAAAATCTCACCTAAGCGATACATAAATTTAAAACGCTTGAACTATGCGAAAAAACTAATTCAACAGGGACGTCGTCCAACCGAGGTCTGCTTTGAATGCGGATTTGACTCCTACGTAGGCTTTTATAAGCAATACGTCAAGCAGTTCGGTTGTCCTCCGTCACATAAGGGGTAATTATTTTTCCTTTTTACCGTTTACGAAAATATCAGAAACGTTGATATCATCGTCAAATACTATTATATCGGCATCCTTGCCTGCTTCGAGGGTGCCTTTATTTATTTTCAAGATCTTTGCGGGTACCTCGGTCATCATTTTGACTGCCGTGGGAATGCTGAAGCCGCAGTCAAAGGCAATAACTCGGATAAGTCTGTCGGCGGTAGCTATGCTTCCCGCAAAGGCACTTCTGTCCTTTAAGCGACATACTCCCTCTTCTACTATAAACTCGGTACCGCTCATAACGCCTTCCTTTATATCGGTACAAGCTATTTCAAGGCTATCTGTTACAAGCATTACTTTGTCTGTACCCTTAATTTTGATTATCATCTTAATAAGGTCGATAGGCAAGTGTCTGCCGTCGGCGATAATTTCAACGTAGATATCGTCATTGAGATATGCCGCCTCTATAACTCCGAGACGACGGAAGCCCTGAAGTCTTGTTATTGTCGAGCAGGACGAATAAAGATGAGTAATAAGCTTACATCCGTTTGCAATAGAAGGCTTCATTTCGTCATATATAGCGTCCGAGTGACCCGCAGACGGAATAACGTTATGATCTACAAGATATTTTGTAAATTCACCGTTTTCATCATTTTCGGGCGCATATGTCCAACGCGCTACATATTCTCCGTATTCTTCTATGAAGGGAACGTAGTCCTCTTTTACGGGAGGAGTAATGAAATCGGGGCACTGAGCGCCGCACTGCTTAAGAGAAAGGTAAGGTCCTTCCATATGTGCACCCAAAACGTTGGGTTTAGCTTTTCCCGATTTTATAGCTTCAACAATATTCAATGCTCCTGCCTTCATATTCGGGAAAGGGCCTGATGTAACTGTCGGAAGAATGGTAGTAACACCATGCTCGAAATGACAGTTACAGCCTTCAATAACGTCCTCTACAGTGCTGTTAATGAAAGCGTGTCCGCCCGCACCGTGAGTGTGGGTCTCGATAAATCCGGGAGAAACGTACTTTCCCGTATAGTCATAGCATACGGACGCTTCTTTTTCTTCCTTTGAAAGCTCGGTGATCTTATCGCCGTCTATATAAAGGTATCCGTCAAAAAGGCTCTCACCGACTATTATTTTATCACTTTTAATTCTAATTGTACTCATAATAATTTCGAACTGTCTCCATCCAAATAAAGAATTGCATTATCCTGAAGTCTCAGAATGCTTGCGGGGCAATGCTCGTCTATCGTTCCGTTCAAGGTCTCATAAACCGCCTTCGCCTTTGTGGGCGCGGGAACAATGCAGAAAAGATAGGGCGCCTTTACGAGTGTAGGTACTGTCAAGGTCATTGCGTGTGTGGGGACCTGATCTATTGATGCAAAGCAACCGTCATTTACCTGCTGTTGACGGCAGATCTCGTCAAGCTTTACGGGCTTAACCGCTTTTTTGTCATTGAAGTCTGCGACAGGCGGATCATTAAATGCTATATGTCCGTTCTCACCTATACCCATTACTACGATATCGGTGGGGTTTTCTGCCAACAATTTTCCGTATCTTTCGGCTTCCTTTTCGGGATCTGTCGTTGTGATGTCTATGTAATTTACGCTCTTGAAGGGCACGAGTCCGAATATATGCTCTTTCAGGAAATTACCGAAGCCCTGAGGAGCATCTTTATCAAGACCTATGTATTCATCCATATGATACGCGTTTACTCTGTTCCATTCGATAGACTTATCCTCAACCAAGGATTTAAGAACATCGTTCTGCGAGGGGGCAGCGGCAAATATCATATTGATCTCTGCTTTTTCGGAAAGAAGCGCTTTGATTCTCTCCTTTATGTCCTTTGCGGAATCCTCGCCCATTTCCTTTCTTGTGGGAAAAATCTTAACCTTCAATTTGTCTACATTATATACTTTCATCTTTTTCCTCCGAAATGCTTAATTATACTTCGTATGTCTTCACGGGTTCTTCCTTGCCGCTCTTTATTGAGTTATTTACGGCGTTAAGAATGAACACGGGAGAAATAAAGTCCTTAAAATCAGCTGTCTGCTCTCCGCCCGAAAGAAGATCGTAGAACTCATCCCACTCCGCCTTGAAGCTGGGTTCCATATTATCAAAGATCTTGCCGCCGTCAATTCCCTTCTGGGTACAACGGTAAGCAAAATATGACCAAGCACCGAGTGTGAATGTTCCCGTAACATCGTAATTTTCATAACGGAAAACTACTGTGGTAACGCTTCCGTTCTCGAATGCCTTAACAGACTTGGGGTATTTTCCAAATACGGTACACATAGCCTCAACCAAGTGCTGAGAATAGAAGAAAAAGCCGCCGTAACGCTCGTCGTTGCTCAAGGGAGCGCGCACAAAACCGCCCCATGTTTCTCCGTCTTTCTTTTCGTCCGCATCCTGTTTCAGAGCCAGAAGCTTTTCATCAAAGCGTATACAAGAGCCGCCTGTGAGCTTAACACCTGTTTCCTTCGCCTTCTTTACAAGCTCGAGAGCATCTTCCTCTTTTATGGTGATAGGCTTGTCGATGAACATAGTCATTCCCTTTTTGAAATAAGGAAGCGCATATTTCAAATGATTGTCGCCATGACGTGCGGTTACTACTATGCCGTCAGCCTCGTTTACGGCTTCATCATAGCTTTTCATTATCTTGACGCCGAAGGTTTCTTTTAATTTTTCGCAAGCCTCAAGATCATCGCTGTAGACACCTAAAACCTCTACATCCTTGTACTTTTCATCCTCTTGGATATATTTCAAGAACTTATTTGCGTGAGAGTTTTCACAACCTAAAAATACGATTTTTTTCATTTCCTTACTCCTTTTAAATATTTATTTCCTGTCCGTTTGAACGGTACATTGCCAAAACGAGCTTAACAGCCTTGCAGGCTTCTTCATAACCTATAGCGAATTTCTCGCCGGTCTCTATGCAGGAATAGAAGTTGGAGATCAATTTCTGATGACCTGTGCCCCAAACAGATTTTCCTACGACCTCCATGGTTTCTTCCTTTGAAATGGTATTTCCGTTTATGATTATGTTGTTACGGCAAAATTCCACCGTATCAGTTTCTGTTCTTATTGTACAATACGGCGAGAATGTAAAGGTAGCGGCATTTGTCGCGCTTATTATAAAGTTGCTTCCGTCCTTCTGCTTGAATATACCGAAGGCAGTATCCTCAACCTCTATTTCATTTTTCAAGGAGTGGTTGGCGATATTGGCTATGACAGTTTCGGGCATTCCGCAGAGCCACT
>SVQV01000065.1 GCA_015065175.1 Oscillospiraceae bacterium
CCTCTCGCTCGGAACGGTGTATCGAAATCTCAAGCAGTTGGAGGAACTCGGACGGATCATCCGAGTAACCAACGTAAACAATCACGAGAGATACGATGCCAACTGCGAGGATCACGTTCACTTTGTATGCGAGAGGTGTGGACGAGTCATTGACATGATGGATGCAGATATACATAAAGCAACGGCAGCCTGCAACGTATCAGGCGGCGCAAAAATTAAGCGAATACAAATCGTTATAGACGGAACTTGCGAAGAATGCTCTAAAACGATTTGATAACTGAATCCACAAGCAAATAAGCGCGATGGGCTTATTCAAGCTCATCGTTTTTTTGCACCATACAAGCCGTACACTCGCACTCCTATCAGGATGCGAGTAAAAATATTCAAACAACAATTTGGATGAAAAACATCTACGCGGTCATTTTCCAGAATACCACCTTGGACGAGCCGCGCCAATGCAAAACTTTGCAAAGGTCGTCAAATTACTCGATGCATATCGCCATAATTATGAAAGCAACTGTCTTTTGAGAAATCTTGATAAGTGGTGTGTAGTAGAGTGGCCGAAAAATTTCCAACACGGATATGACGTTGATATACGTGAAGGAAAGGTTTGTGAGGAAGCTCATATTGCCATTAACTCATACTATATTGCCGCAGTTCGCATAGCAAACAGAATTGCTTCAATTCTTAATCTATCGCAATACCGAGATGAAGCGCCTCTGATTTCCGCATTTTATAAATCCTTTTGGGATGAAAGCTGTCATCTCTTCAGGGACGGAGAAGCAACTGAGCACATCAGTTTTGTAGGAAACAGCTTTGTTTACGGCTTCTCTCTCTGCTCAGACCCGATTTTTGAAAAGAATTTTTTGAAAATGTTAGAAGAAAACGGAATAAGCTCGCTTTCCTTCTTCTGCACGTTTCCTTTATTGATGGGACTTGTACAAAACGGACATGGCGAAATTTTGAAGCGATGCCTTTCCGAAGACGGAGCGTGGAAACGAATTCTGCGCGAGAACGGAACAACGACTTTTGAGGGGTGGGGCAAGGATACAAAATGGAATACATCGTTATTTCACTTGACAATGTCTTATGCCGCAACCTTTATGGCAGATATTGATTTAAATAGCCTGTTTTAAGTACATTTCTCTTTACAAATTCAAAAAACAATGATATAATATGGTATATTAGAGAGTCAACAAAAAGAGGTAACAACATGTGTAACATTGCAGGATATATAGGAAAACGCGAAGCTGCTCCGATACTTATTGAAATGATGCGGCGTGAGGAGGGATATGCGGGCGGATATTACACGGGAATTACGGTGCATGACGGTGTCCGTCTTAACTCTGTAAAGACCGTGGGACCGCTTGATATACTTCTTGCCGAAACTGAGGCGGCGACGCTCCGCGGTAGCTGCGGATTTATTCACAGCCGTTCAAAGTCGGGCGGAGGGCGTGAATGGGGTCAGCCGTTTCTCACCGAGGACGGCGGCACGTCACTTATTGCCAACGGCTCGGCAGGAATTTTTCTTACGCCCGAATTGGATAAAAAGAGATGCGATATGGCAGTTTCGCTTGAACGTGACGGCTATGTTTTCAGCTCACGCACAAAAGGAACGGTAGGAAAATATCCTGCGCTTTCAGACGGTACTTCCATTCATTCGACTGACCTGTGGTGTCAATACGCCGCCCGCCTTATAGACAATGGCATGAAGCCAGATGCCGCATTGAGTAAGATCATGAGTGAGCTTCCCGCGGAAGCGGTAGTGCTTCTTATGCGAAACGAAGAGCCCGACAGCATTTTTGTCAGCCGTATCAATTATCCGATGACGGTGGGCATTGCCGAGGACGGAGATATCTATTTTGCAACCACCCGTCTCGCTTTCCCCGAGGATGTCCGTTTTTCCGAGATCACACTTCTTCCCCCGATGCAGACATACACCGTCACACGCGGCGGATACAGCGTATCGCCCTTCCCTATAAATCTTGACATTTCGGTTGCCGAAATTACAGAGGAGTTTGCCGATGCCGAATATCCCGCCTTTGTTGAGCGGGTCAAAGAAAAAGGCAGACCGCTCGAGGGCTGGGAGATCGTCGATTACTACGTTTACGGATGGCCTCAGGGCACGCTCAATCAAAACGAGCCTTTGTTCTATGTGATGCTTGAGCGGCTTGCGCGCGAAGGACGGCTCGGTATCTCTGAGCTTATTCTTGAAGGCGCAGTCGAGGGCTACTGCGGAAAGAAATTCGGAATTTTTATAAAAGATTAGTAAAAGCATCAAAAACCTTCTCGACAAAATTCGGGAAGGTTTTCTTTTACAAGGATACACAGGATGATGCCGAACAAAAACGTTACGAAAAAATTTCGTATCCAATACTCTTGATATCACCATGATTATATGTTAAAATATTTAATAAAGAGGGATTTCCCTCTCTGAATGATTTGACTTAAATCTATAATAAACGAAACGAGGATAATGCGATGAAAACAGCAACATTAACCGTTGATTTTGATCAAGTCACAGGCACGTGGAAGCCGATGCACGGTGTAGGACAACCTCCACGAACCGGTGTTTCCAGCTCTCTCTTTCACTATCTTACCCGTGCGGGTATTCCCTACTCCAGATTACACGATGTAGGCGGCTGGATGGGCGGTGGGCTTTATGTGGATGTGCCCAACCTTTTCCGTGATTTCGATGCTGACGAAAACGATCCCGCCTCCTATGATTTTGCATTTACCGACAAGATAATCGAAGGCCTTATTAACGCCAAGGTCGAGCCGTATTTCCGTCTCGGTGTCACTATTGAGAATGAGCATATGCTCAAGTCATACCGCATATTTCCTCCGAAGGATTTCGGTAAGTGGGCGCGCATCTGCGAGCATATTGTAGCGCACTACATAGACGGCTGGGCTGACGGCTTCCGCTTCCCTATCACATATTGGGAGATATGGAACGAGCCCGACTCCTGTTATGAGGAAAAGACCTCGGCTATGTGGAAGGGCACGCCCGAGGAATACTTCCGCCTATATGAAGTTGCCTCAAAGCATCTGAAAACTGTATTCGGTGACCGTATCAAAGTGGGCGGCTATGCATCCTGCGGATTTTATGACTATAAGAAAGACCCGAACTTAGACGGTAAATTCGAGATCACCGACCTCTTTACGCATATACTCTGGTTCGTACACGGCTTTCTTGAGTATCAGCAGAAGGCAGGCTCTCCGCTCGACTTCTTCTCCTGGCACGTATATGACCGTTTATTGCGCAGCGGCGAGGACTTTCCCGAAACACGTGAGCATGCCGCGTATATCCGCACACTGCTTGACAGATATGGCTTTAAGAACACAGAAAGCCACTTGAACGAGTGGAATATGCACTATTTTGTCAAACGCAGAAACGAGGTGCGCGGAGCTTCGAGAACGCTTGCGTTTATGCTGATGATGCAGGATACTCCTACTGATGTGATGTGCTACTATGATGCGGGAATCGGCGCATCCGACTACCGATCCTTCTTAAATCCCGACACTCTGTATCCATACCGCACATATTACGCTTTCCCGATGTTCAACAGCCTCTATAAGCTCGGTAATCAGGTCGCTGTCACTTCCTCAGAGCCAATGCTCTTTGCAGGCGCTGCAAGGCGAAACGGTCGTGCCTCAATAGTTATTGCAAATACTACGGGAGACAGCGTATGGATCACCCCGAGCTTCTTGGGATTTGATTCTGACGAGGTGGCTGTACACCGCATTGACGAGGAGAACAGCTATACTCTGACACACGAGGGGCTTGGAAGCTTTATGATTCCCGCAGATGGATGCGTGGAGATATCGCTTTATAAGCTTGCCTGACGGGCTTCATAATATTTGGATTTTAGTTTTACAAATATCTTGACTTGTTTTATCTATTATGATAAAATAAGGCTTGTAACTATACCGAAAATAAGATATAAAACGAGAGGACAAAGCTATGCTTCCAACAATGAAAATAGGAGACCTCGAGGTCTCCAGACTTATAGTGGGAACGAACCCGTTTACAGGAAAGTCTCATCTTGACAGTAAGACTGACGCTGATATGAAGGATTACTTTTCCGAGGAAAAGGTATTCGCAATGCTCGACAAATGTGTAAATGCAGGTATCAATGCCGTACAGTCACGCGGAAGCATGCCTATCATGGGACTCATCTCACGTTATCGCAAGGCAGGCGGCAGACTTATGTGGCTTGCTCAGACAGGAAAGGACTTCAATACATACGAACAAGAGCTTGACGAGCTGATGAAGTATGAGCCTGCGGCGGTTTGTATTCACGGAGAGCTTTCCGACGAGCTGTATCTTAGCGGAAATATCGAAAAATTAGGCTCTCTGCTCGATAAGATCAGACGTAAGAATATCCCCTGCGGTATCTGCGCGCATTTTCCCGAGGTGCTTGCATATGCAGAGGAAAAGGGCTTGAAGCCCGACTATTATATGGCTTCTCTCTACAACCTGAATCAGCCCGACCGTTCACACGACGTAAATCCTACAGGCGAGCGCTTTGAGGATAGCGACATTCCAAAGATGTATGAGGTTATCCGTCAGTTGTCTGCTCCGACCTTTGCGCTTAAGATACTCGGTGCAGGCAGGAGATGCGAGAGCCAGACACAGGTACGCAACGCATTTATGGAGGCTTTCAGCTCAATGAAGCCGGGCGACGGTGTGCTTGTGGGAATGTTCGACAAATACGTTGATCAGGTAAATCTCAATGCTCAATACACTTTAGATGCAATAAAAGAAGCAGAGGGAGACTTATAATGAATTACGCTGATATGGGCTTCAAACCATTTAAAATCTGTGACACTCATGTGCATATCATTTCCCCTGTAAAAGTGGAGGAGTCTCAAAAGACCTTTGGTGAGATCATGGATTATTTCGGCTATTCCCGTCTCGGAATTATGGCAGTAACGACCGAATGCGGTCATAACGACTGTGACCATACAGATAACCTTAAGGCGTTTTACGTTAAAGATGGACTTAACCGAAACGGACAAGACAGATGCTTCGTGTATGCCAATCCCTTATATCATCTTGACGGAACAGACTCGGCAGACTATTATCTCTCCGAAGTTAAGGAGCTTTATCGAATGGGCGCAGACGGATTTAAATTTCTCGACGGAAAGCCGAATATGAGAAAGAAAATAAACCGCCGTCTCGACGATCCCATATATGACAAGATGTATGCATTTTTTGAAGAAGAAGGACTTCCCGTAAAGATGCACATTGCCGACCCTCGCCGTTTCTGGGGCCCTCGCGAAAAAATGGGTGAATACGAGCTTAAGAGCGGATGGTGGTACGGTGACGGCTCCTGCCCATCCTTCGAAGAGCTTCACGAAGAAGTTTACGGAATTCTTCGAAAGTTTCCTCACCTGAAATTCTGCACGGCGCATTGTTTCTTCCTCGGAGATGACATAGACGGGCTTACTGAATTTATGGAGAACTGGGAGAACACCTCCTTTGATCTAACCCCCGCCACCATCAATTTTGTGGAATTCAGTAAAAAACCTGATGAATGGCGCACCTTCTTCCAAAAATATTCCAAGAGAATCTTTTACGGTACGGATACTTACAACACTACTTTAAGCGGAGAAATGGAAAAATATGAGCGCTGGTCGGCTCCGTCTCTTATCCGCAGAATGCTGGAATATCCGACAGACAAGACATTCACTTTAAGAGATGATACCTTTGTTCCGCTCGGTCTCGATGATGCAACATTATCCGACATCTACAGTGAGAACCATAAGCGTATGCATCCGCATGCTAAAGCGCTTGACTGTGAGCTTATAGCATTCAGAGCAAAGGAGATGCTTACCGACGTCAAGGCACGCCGCATTCCCTGTCCAAGCGAAGAAGTGTATGCTATCGAAGAGCATAATATGCAGTCTGTTATCAAGCGCTTTTCAAGTGATGAACTTCAATGAAAAAAGAACCGACACGGTTACTCTGTGTCGGTTATTTTTTGTGTCGCTTTTTGCAGTGAATTATTAAATTGAAATTACAGCTTATCTGCCAAGTCAATTAACTAAGCTAACCTCTTGGTTTCTTCAGCCCTGCAGGCAACGGCGGTATTCTGACGGAGTAATTCCTCTGTAGCGCTTAAAGACGAGGTTAAAATAGGACGCTGTCGAAAAACCTACGTCCATAGCTATTTCAAGCACGGAATCCTTGGTTTCGGTAAGTAGCTTTTCCGCCTTGAAAATCCTCACGTGATTTATATATTCGACGGCGGTAACGCCTGTTGCTCTTTTAAACAAGCGGCAGAAATATTCAGAATTCAACTTCAACAGGGATGCAAGCTGTTCTATGCTTATATCCCTGTTATAATTTTCTCCGATATACTCAATAGCGGGCCATACCTTGCGTACAGAGTCTCTGTCGTAATGCTCGGATATATCGTTTAATATCTCATGACGGTAAAGTGTACCGAGAAGTATATCAACGTATCCGCGAACATACATTTCGTAGTTTCTTTCCCTTGCTGTGTTCTCGTCATACATTTTATTTATGACCGAGGCTATTTCAGACGCACGGATGTCGCCCTTTTTGAAATAATAGTATTCCCGCTCTCCCGAGCATAGCATCAAAGCAAGATACTTATTCATGTTTTCAAATTCACCGTAGCGCAGCTTTTCAACACGGAACTGGAGCAAAATTGTGCTTGTGTAAGGCACTTTATAATCGGTAGCATGAGGGACTCTTCGGTTAATTATAACCACATCCCCCTCCTCTATATCCATGCTATCCTTTTCAAAGCGTATTTCCAGCACTCCCGAATATCCGACAAGTATTTCCACGTCATCGTGAATATGCATTTTTGAACAGACACCGACAAAAGCGTTGGGCTTCAGGTCGCTGGAGAGGCTTATGGGAATTCCCTCTATATTCGAGTTTACGTGCTGAACAAACATAAGATTACTTCTCCTTTTTTGAAATGTCAAAATAGTGCAATAAAAAGTCATTATGTGTATTGTGAAAACAAGTATATATACAGTATAATATTAACACATCATATAATGAAATGCAATACATTGAAGTAAATTTTTTTAAATCAGGAGGAAAATAAAATGTCAATGCCTATAGCTTTACAGGTCTATTCGGTTCGTGATGATGCAAAAGCCGATCTCGAAGGCACACTCAAGAAAATAAAGGAAATGGGATATGATGGCGTAGAATTTGCGGGTCTGTACGATTATGCGCCCGAAACAGTCAAAGAGCTTTGCGAAAAGGTGGGACTCACACCTATATCTGCTCATATACCGATTGCAGAGATGCTCGAAGATCCCGACAAGATTTTTTCGCAGTACAAGAGCATGGGATGCAAATACGTTGCTGTTCCCTACCTCTCTCCTGAAATGCGCCCCGAAAGCGGAAACTTCGCATCTGTCATAGAAAATGTAAAGATGCTTGGTCAGGTGGCAAAAAAGCACGGATTGCAGCTACTTTACCACAATCACGACTTTGAATTTGCAACCATAGACGGCGAATACGGTCTTGATCTTTTGTATAAAAGCACCACAAACGAAGAATTACAGACAGAGCTTGACACCTGCTGGGTAAATGTCGGCGGAGAAAATCCCGCGGAATATATCAGAAAATACTCAGGCCGCTCGCCTGTAGTACATCTTAAGGACTTTTTCGGTGAAAAATCCGACGATATGTACGAGCTTATAGGAATCGAGCGTAAAGCACCCAAGCGCCCGAGCAATTTTGAACTCCGTCCCGTTGCTACGGTGTGCAGAGCTTCCCCGAAATAATCAAGGCAGCGGAAGACGCGGGCACTGAATGGCTTGTGGTCGAGCAGGACAATCCTTCGATGGGTCTTACCCCCTTGGAATGCGCCGCAAAGAGCAGAGAGTATCTTAAGACACTCGGATATTAATAGATACCGTCTGTATACCTAAAAGGATTTAAAAACTAACAGTAAAATCCCCCTCAGAGCAGGACTCGGAAAGTCAAAAGACTTCGGGTACGCTTTAAGGGGGGTTTTTTATAATAATGCTTTTGCTTTACAGCTTTTCCGCAAGGTCAAGGATAAGTCTTTCGGTCTTTTCCCAGCCGAGACACGGGTCGGTTATGGATTTTCCGAAAACATGCTCGCCGACTCCCTGCGCTCCGTCCTCAAGATAGCTTTCTATCATAAGACCCTTTACCAAGCGCTTGATGTCGGGATTTTCATTTCTGCTGTGAACGATATCCTTGGCAATACGTATCTGCTCAAGATATTTCTTGCCCGAGTTATTGTGGTTCGTATCTACGACAACCGAGGGGTTAACGAGGTTAGATTTCTCATAAAGCTCCTCTACTCTGAGCAGATCCTCATAATGATAGTTCGACGCGTTTCTTCCCGCATAGTCTACATAACCGCGCAGAATGGCGTGCGCATAGGGATTTCCCGCGCTTGTGACCTCCCAACCTCTGTATATGAAGGTATGGCTTGACTGTGCCGCCACGATAGAGTTCATCATAACACTGAGGTCACCGCCTGTAGGATTTTTCATACCTACAGGAGCATCGATGCCGCTCGCGGTAAGGCGATGCTGCTGATTTTCCACCGAGCGCGCTCCGACAGCAACGTAAGAAAGAAGGTCTGAAAGATATCGGTAGTTTTCGGGATAAAGCATTTCATCCGCGCAGGAGAAATCATAGTCGCGAAGCGCCGACAGGTGAAGCTCACGAATAGCAACGATGCCCTTATACATATCGGGCTTTGCATCGGGGTCGGGCTGATGGAGCATACCCTTATAGCCCTGTCCTGTTGTTCTCGGCTTGTTTGTATATATACGCGGTATTATGATTATTTTATCAGACACCTGCTCCTGTATTCTGCGAAGCCTCGAAATATATTCAAGGACGGGCTCGCTGTGGTCTGCGGAGCAAGGACCTATAACGAGAATGAACTTATCGGAGCTGCCGTCAAACACGGCGCGTATTTCTGCGTCACGTGCGGCCTTTACCTGTTCCATACGCTCGGTCAAGGGATATTCTTTCTTTACATCCTGCGGGATGGGAAGCTTTCTGTGGAAATTCATTTGCATTTTATATTACCTCTGATTTTTGCCAATTTCCTGAGTGCCTTCTTAAAGCTTGTTTATATCATGCTCTGATATCATTTTGAAGCCTGCCTCTGTGAGCAGATTCTCCGCTATGTCGTTGTCCTCAACTCTTAGCACAACATACGCATGCTTCTCGGTTCGTGCCATAAACGCATAGAGATATTCTATGTTGATATTAGCTTCGTCAAGCACCGCTAAAGCTTCTGTAAGCTTACCCGGCTCGTCGCTGATCTTGACACCGACGACATCGACTACCTTTATAAGATATCCGTTTTCGGTAAGTACGGCTTCTGCCGTTTTTTCATCGTTCACAATGAGACGCAGAATTCCGAATTCCTGGGTTTCGGCAATAGAGAGCGCTCTCAAATTTATGTTGTTTCTGGAAAGAATTTCGGTAACCGAGACGAGACTTCCCTTGCTGTTCTGAACGAATACTGTTAACTGTTTAATTGCCATTTGTTTTTCCCCTTTCTCAAATTAGCTTACGCTTATCTATGACACGAACGGCTTTGCCTTCGCTTCTTACAATACTCTTGGGCGCAACAAGATGAACTGCGGGATTTATGCCGAGCATAGTCTTCATTGCTCCCGCAAGAGATTTTTCCTTCGCGAGAATATCGCTGACCTTATCCGTGAACTGCTCGGGTGACATTTCTACGTTTACTTCAAACGTATCGTTATTGTTTACACGGTCAACAACTATCTGATAGTTGGGCTGATAGCCCTCATTCAAAAGCACGGTCTCTATCTGGCTCGGGAATACATTTACACCGCGGATGATAAGCATATCGTCGGTTCTGCCCATAGGCTTAGCCATCTTAATAAGAGTACGTCCGCAGGAGCATTTTTTGCGTGAAAGTACACAGATGTCACGTGTGCGGTAACGAAGGAGCGGGAACGCCTCCTTGTCAAGAGAGGTGAATACAAGCTCACCCTTGCTACCCTCGGGAAGCACCTCTCCCGTGTCGGGATCTATTATCTCTGCCAAGAAGTGGTCCTCGTTTATATGCATACCTGTCTGCTCACTGCACTCGAAGGCAACACCGGGGCCGGAGGTCTCTGTAAGACCGTAGATATCGTATGCCTTAATGCCGAGAGTCTCTTCTATGTTTCTTCGCATTTCCTCTGTCCATGGCTCCGCTCCGAAAATACCTGCCTTGAGCGGAATATCCTCGCCCTTGTAGCCCTGCTCCTTCAAGGATTCGCCGAGATACGCCGCATAAGAGGGGGTGCAACAAAGAATAGTAGCTCCGAGGTCGGACATAAACTGTATCTGGCGCTCGGTATTGCCGGATGACATCGGAAGCGTGAGGCATCCGACCTTGTGTGAGCCGCCGTGAAGTCCTGCTCCTCCTGTGAAAAGTCCGTATCCGTACGCTACCTGGCAGACATCATTTTTCGTTCCGCCCGCGGCAACGATAGCTCGCGCGCAACAATCCTCCCATAGATCAACGTCCTTCTGTGTGTAGAAGGCTACTACACGGCGACCTGTTGTTCCCGATGTGGAGTGAATACGTACACACTCGTCGAGAGGCTTCGCGAGAAGCCCGTAAGGATATGCGTCACGGAGATCAGCTTTTGAGAGAAAAGGAAGCTTATATAAGTCCTCTACACCGTGAATATCCTCAGGCTTTACGCCCTTTTCGTCCATAAGACTGCGATAATAAGCTACGTTATCATAAACGTGCTTTACCTGCTTGATAAGCTTCTCCGATTGGAGCTTCTTTATCTCCTCAACAGGCATTGTTTCAATTTCTTTTTGATAGTAATTCTGTGCCATTTCAATCACCATTTCCTGAATTTCCGTCTGATTTTATCATAACGGTTAGTTTTTGCTCGGAATCGGAAGAAAAAAAGTCCTCTGCATTCCGAAAAGAATACAGAGGACGAGAATTTATAATCCCGCGGTACCACCTCAGTTTGCCACCCTCTCACGAAAATGGCCTTGCCGGGTACAAATATACCCTGATTCTATAACGGGAACACCCGTTGCGTCCTACTACGGATATCTCCGATTCAGCGCACTGCTAACAGAATGAATTCGAGAAGGAATTACCTCATTGCCTCGCACCAAACGGCAACTCTCTTGGAGACTTTTCCGACCTACTGGTTTCTGCTCTTCGCATTTGATGAGTGTATTATAGCACTTTTATTTTAGTCTGTCAAGGGGGTATTTGAAAAAATATTTTCTGTTTTAACTATTTAAAACTTAAGTTATATTATTGACACGGGCAATAATTTATAATATAATGTTAACAATAATTGACATTCAGATGTTCGTTACTGCCGCACTCAGAAAAAGCAACGGAGTCTGGACTGCTTGATATATGATCAGCTAAAATAAAATCAATTGACAAAACAATACTTTCATGATACAATTACTGTAGATTACTTATACTTTATAAAAAGAGGTTACATTTATGAAAATTATTTTTTTTGGTTCAAGCCACGGCTTACCCGAACCGAACAGAAAATGCTCGTCTGCCATGATAGAGATTGGCGAAAACCGATATTTTATAGATATGGGCTCACAGTCTATTGAAGGACTCGCTACACGAAATATACCGATAGAAAGCGTTAAGGCTATTTTCGTTACCCATATGCACGGCGACCACACGAACGGTCTTATATCCTTTGTAGATCTTTGCAGTTGGCGTTTTAAAAATGCATCCCCCATAATATATCTTCCGGGAAATGCAGAAAACGCGAAAAATACAATATCCGCATGGCTCTCCTGCAACGGTACTCCTATGCGAGATTTTGACTTCCGACAGGTAAACGAGGGGACACTCTTTGATGACGGGCTTATTCGCGTGACGGCGTACAGAACAAGGCATATCGAATTTTCGTATTCATTTCTGATCGAAGCCGAAGGAAAGCGAATACTATTCAGCGGAGATCTGTCGCACACACCGTCGCAGGATTTTCCCATATCCGTTTTGGACGAGCCGCTCGACCTCGCAATATGCGAAGGCGCGCACTTCAAGGCGACCGATTATGTCCCATTTCTCAAGGGTAATAAGAATCTTAAAAAGCTCTGCTTCAACCATTATTCTTCTCGTTTTCTTC
>SVQV01000066.1 GCA_015065175.1 Oscillospiraceae bacterium
TTTTTATATTCACCGCACTTATCGCTATGGTAAAATCTTAGTTGATATTTACCGTAAAGGAGAACCAAATGAATGAAAATATAATTGCCATTTGCCCCGGTAGCTTCGACCCCGTAACTTTTGGGCATCTTGATATTATAACAAGAGCTTCAAATATGTTCAAAAAGGTTATAGTTGTTGTGGCGAGCAACTCGGCAAAAAACTGCTATTTCACCCCCGATGAAAGGGTTGAAATGATAAAAAAGTGCATTCCTAATCTCAACAACGTTGAAGTTGAGCATTACGACGGCTTGCTTGCAAACTACGCCGCTCAAAAGGGTGCTACTGCAATCATCAAAGGTTTGCGTGCAATGTCTGACTTTGAATATGAATTTCAGATGGCGCTTACCAACAAAGAACTTAATCCCCAAGTTGAAACCTTGTTTTTAACAACCGCAGCGCAAAACATGTATCTCAGTTCAAGTATGGTTAAGCAAATTGCTTCCATGGGCGGCGATATTTCACGTTTTGTTCCGCAAGTTATCAAACAAGATATAATAGATAGGATCAATTCTAAAAAATAAATATACCGAATTTTCGGTTTAAACGGAGGAAGAAAAAATGACACTTGACGAATTATTAGAACAGTTTGACGATGCTCTTGACAGCGGCATTAAAATCCCCGGTAAAAGAACCCTTGTTGACGTTGAAAAACTTCGCGCAGTTGTTGACGAAATCCGTCTTAACATTCCCGCTGAAATCAAGCAAGCAAAAGGCATTGTTGCTGACCGCGCAGACATTATCACCAACGCAAAGCGTGAGGCTGACGGCATTATCCGCAACGCAGAAGAAAAAGCAAAGGCTATGGTAGCTCAAGAAGAAATCGTTAAGTTATCTCAAGCCAAGGCTGCAGAAATCATTTCTACCGCTCAAGCAAAGAGTCGCGAAATGAGAAAAGCTGCTCAGGATTTTGTTGACGATATTATGCGTCGTGCAGATGAAGGCCTTACCGCAAACTTAGGTGAAGTACGTAAAACCCGTGCTGCTTTAAAACAGCAGATCCCCACCACCAAAGAGCAGTAATCTGTCTTAATATTTAAAATTTGTATACCATTAAGCACCTTGCCCCAAGGCATAGGTGCTTTCGGTTATAATGATTTGTTGTTGAAACAGTGATTATGGTCATTGTTTCGACTAACTAACACCATTATAATGATTGTAGTTTGTCGAAAGGAGTTATCGTAGTGTACGACAACATTTCACCCAACCTTAACTTTGTTGAGGAAGAAAAGAAAATAGAAAAATTTTGGTCTGAATCCAAAATCTTCGAAAAGAGTATTGATTCCAGAGCCAAGGGCGAACCTTACGTTTTTTACGATGGTCCCCCTACCGCTAACGGTAAGCCTCATATCGGTCACGTGCTTACACGTGTTATCAAAGATATGATCCCCCGTTACCGCACGATGAAGGGCTATCACGTTTTGCGTAAAGCAGGCTGGGATACTCACGGACTTCCCGTTGAGCTTGAGGTTGAAAAGAAGCTCGGTCTTGACGGAAAAGAACAGGTCGAGCAGTACGGTCTTGAGCCTTTTATTCAGGAATGTAAGGAAAGCGTATGGAAATACAAGGGCATGTGGGAGCAGTTCTCATCCGCTGTCGGATTCTGGGCAGATATGAAGGATCCATATGTTACCTACCACAACAGCTTTATTGAGTCGGAATGGTGGGCGCTGAAGCAGATCTGGGAAAAAGGACTTCTTTACAAGGGCTTTAAGATTGTTCCCTTCTGTCCCCGTTGTGGAACCCCCCTCTCAAGCCACGAGGTTGCTCAGGGCTACAAGGACGTAAAAGAAAAATCCGCTATTGTAAAATTCAGAGTAAAGGGCAAGACTGACGAGTATTTCCTCGCTTGGACTACTACCCCCTGGACTTTGCCCTCTAATGTTGCGCTCTGCGTAAACCCCAATGAAACATACGTTAAGATAGCTGTAGGAGACGAAAAGTATATTCTCGCTGAAGCGCTTATTTCTTCTGTCATTAAGGACGAATATACCGTTGTTGAGAGCTATGTCGGTAAGGAGCTTGAATTTACCGAATACGAGCCTCTCTTTGACTTTGTTAATCCCAAGGGCAAGGCTTACTTTGTTACATGCGATAACTATGTAACGCTTTCAGACGGTACCGGTATAGTTCATATAGCTCCCGCATTCGGTGAAGATGACTCTGTTGTAGGTAAGAATTACGACCTTGCATTCGTTCAGTTGGTTGACGAAAAGGGACAGATGACCAAGGAAACTCCTTGGGCGGGAATGTTCTGCAAGGATGCGGACAAGGAAGTGTTTGCCGCGCTTAAGGAATCAGGACTCCTCTTTGCCGCTCTCCCATTCGAGCATTCATATCCTCACTGCTGGCGTTGTAACACTCCTCTTATCTACTATGCGCGCGACTCCTGGTTCATCAAGATGACCGCCGTAAGAGACGATCTTATCCGAAACAACAACACAATAAACTGGATTCCCGAAAGCATCGGTAAAGGACGCTTCGGAGACTGGCTTGAAAATGTTCAGGACTGGGGCGTAAGCCGTAACCGCTATTGGGGTACTCCTCTTAACATCTGGGAATGCTCCTGCGGTGAGCGTCATGCTATAGGCTCTATAGAGGAGCTTAAGTCCATGTCCGACAACTGTCCCGAGGATATTGAGCTTCACCGTCCCTTCATTGATGCGGTCACCATCAAGTGCCCCAAGTGCGGCGGCGAGATGAAGCGTGTTCCCGAGGTTATTGACTGCTGGTTCGACTCGGGTGCTATGCCCTTCGCGCAGTGGCATTATCCCTTTGAAAATCAGGAGCTATTCGAGTCGCAGTTCCCTGCCGACTTCATAAGCGAGGCGGTAGACCAGACTCGCGGATGGTTCTATTCCCTTTTGGCTATTTCTACTCTTATCTTTAATAAAGCGCCTTACAAGAACGTAATCGTTCTCGGTCACGTTCAGGACGAGAACGGACAGAAGATGTCTAAGTCCAAGGGCAATGCGGTAGATCCTATGGAAGCGCTTGAGGAATACGGAGCAGATGCTATCCGTTGGTACTTCTATTCCAACAGCGCGCCTTGGCTTCCCAACCGTTTCCACAAGGGTGCGGTAATTGAAGGTCAGAGAAAGTTTATGGGTACTCTCTGGAACACATATGCATTCTTTGTTCTTTACGCTAATATAGACGGCTTTGACGCGACAAAGTATACTCTTGAATACGATAAGCTCTCGGTAATGGATAAGTGGATGCTCTCCAAGCTCAATACTCTTATAAAAGAGGTGGACGAAAATCTTGCGAATTACAAGATCACAGAGACATCCAAGATTCTTATGAGCTTTGTTGACGATATGAGCAACTGGTATGTACGCCGCAGCCGTGAACGCTTCTGGGGTAAGGAAATGACACAGAACAAGATAAACGCTTATATGACACTTTATACTGTTCTTGTTACTCTCTGCAAATTAAGCGCTCCCATGATTCCCTTTATGGCTGAGGACATCTACCGCAATCTTGTATGCAGCATAGACAAGTCTGCTCCCGAAAGCGTGCATCTCTGCGATTTCCCTGTCGCTACAGATGCTTATATTGACACTGAGCTTGAGGAGCATATGGACGAGGTTCTTACAACTGTTGCGTTGGGCAGAGCCTGCCGCAACGGAGCGGCAATAAAGAACCGCCAGCCCGTAAGCAAGATGTATGTAAAAGCTGACTTTACACTTCCCGAATTCTATATTGATATAATCGAAGACGAGCTTAATGTCAAGGCGGTTGAATTTACCGACAATGTCCGTGACTTCACCACCTACACATTCAAGCCTCAGCTTAAAACCGTAGGTCCCAAGTACGGAAAATACCTCGGTCAGATCAAGGAAAAGCTTTCCTCTATTGAGGACGGCAATGCCGCTATTGACGAGCTTGACGCAAACGGAGTATTGAAGCTGGAGCTTTCCGACACTGTAGCGGAGCTTACACGCGACGACCTTCTTATCGACATGGCGCAGAAGGCGGGCTACGAATCCTTTGCGGATAACGGAGTAACGGTCGTTATAGACACAAACCTTACTCCCGAGCTTATTGAGGAAGGCTTTGTCCGTGAATTTATAAGCAAGGTTCAGACTACAAGAAAAGACAGTGGCTTTGAGGTTATGGACCACATAAAGATAGGTATCACAGGCAATGACAAGCTTGCGGAAATCATCAAGAAAAACGCAGCAGAGGCTTGTGAGGTGCTTCTCTGCGATGAGCTTTCCGACAGCGTAGACGAAAACGCTAAGGAATGGAACATCAACGGAGAAAACGTAACGATTTCTGTTACAAAGATCTAAACTGCTACTTTTAATCTGTCTCAAGTACGGCTTCGTGCTTGGGACAGATTTTTTTTACAAAATGCAAGCATATATTTGCTTTTTATAATTACGTAATCTAATTTTTACTAAATTTCACGCTGTGTTCATTATATCTGCATTATTTTTTCCATTTTTAAGAGTAATATATAATATATTAAATTCAGCACTATTTTGCATTATTTGAAAGGAACAAAAATGTTAGAGCTTCGCAACATAAAAAAGGATTATCCCGCAGGAGACGGCACTGTACACGCTCTTAAAGGAATTTCACTGAGCTTTCGTAAAAGTGAATTTGTTTCTATTCTCGGTCCGTCGGGATGCGGCAAAACCACCATGCTTAACATCATCGGCGGTCTTGACAGATATACATCGGGCGACCTGATAATAAACGGACGCTCCACAAAAAACTTCCGTGACAGAGATTGGGACTCCTACCGAAATCACTCTATCGGCTTTGTTTTTCAGAGCTATAATCTTATCCCTCACCAGACTGTCCTTCAAAATGTAGAGCTTGCACTTACTCTTTCGGGAGTTTCGAAGTCTGAGAGAAGAACTCGCGCAAAAAAAGCGCTCGCAGATGTGGGACTTGAGGATCAGCTTTCCAAAAGACCTAATCAGCTTTCGGGAGGACAGATGCAGAGAGTCGCAATAGCACGCGCTCTGGTAAACGATCCCGATATCATCCTTGCCGACGAGCCGACAGGCGCATTGGACTCTGAAACAAGCGTGCAGGTTATGGAAATTTTGAAGCAGATATCCGAAAAGCGCTTGATAATTATGGTAACACATAACCCCGATCTTGCAAACGAGTATTCTACAAGAATAATACGCATGCTTGACGGCGAGATCACCGATGACTCGAAGCCACTGAGCGAAGAAGAAATAAAGGCGGAGAATGACTCACAGGCAAGCGAAAATGCTCCTCTTAAGAAGAAGGAAAAGAAGCCTTCAATGTCATTTGCAACCTCGTTTATGCTTTCACTTAAAAACCTTTTCACCAAGAAAGGAAGAACAGCGCTCACCGCATTTGCGGGCAGTATAGGTATTATCGGCATAGCTCTCATACTTGCCATTTCACAGGGAATGACAACTTATGTTAACGTTACACAGGAAAATGCTCTCGCATCCTATCCGTTGACAATAGAGAAAACAACCGTAGATTTAGGCTCACTTATGCAGACTTTTATGAACGTAAGCAATAGCGAAACAACGCACGAAAAGGATGCGATCTACAAAAAGTCTACTATCTACAACATGATGAATGCGCTCAATAATATTGAAACGCAAGAAAATGACCTTGTCTCGTTCAAAAAGCATCTTGAAAGCAGAATTGCAGATGAGAATGACGAATACAAGGCGGGCAAGATAATCAACGGTGTTCGTTACACATACAATCTTCCCCTTTTGGTATACACCAAAAACACAGACGGAAATATTATTCCTTCCGATACTACAAAATTGATGAGTGAGCTTGTCGCTGAGCATGTGGGCGTTAATATGACCGAAATGATGTCCAATAACAGCATGCTTTCTATGGCGCCCTCGGCATCTGTCGCTCCGACAATGTGGCAGGAAATGCTCTCGGGAAATGACGGGGCATATATAAATGACCTGCTTTACAATCAATATGATGTTATATACGGCTCTTGGCCTAACAGCTATGACGAAATAGTGCTTATCGTAGATGAAAACAACGAGCTTGACGATATTACCCTTTACGCTATGGGTCTTATGTCCGAACAAGAAATCGACAAGCTTATGGCAGACACCTTGAAGGGCGAGCAGATAAAAATAGACGATACTAAGTTCAGCTATGAGGAAATATGCTCTAAGGAATACAGAGTGATACTTAATTCTTCACTTTACGTATATGATGAGGAAAGCGGTCTATATAACGATTTAAGAGAAACAGAAGCAGGCTTGCGCTATCTCTACGATAACGCCTTAAAGCTTAAGGTGACGGGCATCATACGAAAGAGCGAAAACGTGACCACTCCTATGCTCACAGGCGCCATAGGTTATACCAACGCGCTTACAAAATACGTTATCACTCAATCTCAAAACGCCGAATCTATAAAGGCACAGCAAAACAACACTTCAGTTAATGTAATCGACGGTCTGCCCTTCCGCGAAAACACCTCTACGCTTAGCGCCGAGGAAAAAGAAGCTGAATTCAAAAAGCATATCGCCTCCTTGAATGAAAAGGAAAAGGCTTCGGCTTATATAAGCATTATGAGCATTCCGCCGAATGAGGTACTGCAATCCGCGCTTGTAGGAGCGAAACAGAATATGACCGAGGATGACATCAAAACAGCGGTTATTTCTGCACTTACCGCGCAGATGAATATGGATGACGCCTCTATACAGGATTATGTCAACTCAATGTCAAGTGAAGATGTAAATCAGATCTTCGATATGATGATAATCGAGCAGACAAAGATGCAATATGCTCAGAATGTGTCTGCACAGATGTCAGCCATGACCGACACTCAGTTGTCCCTTGCGCTTGATGCGGCACTTCCCACATACACAACAGAAATGTGCGCTTCATACTATGATGAAATTATGCGTTTTTCCGAAATGGACTATGAGACTGCGCTTCTCACTCTCGGATATGTTGATCTGGAGTCTCCTTCAAGTGTCAACATATATGCTTCCTCCTTTGAAAACAAGGATATAATCGAAGAAATGATATCCGATTACAATAAGGACTTAGACGAAATATCTCAAATCAAATATACCGACTATGTGGGTATTATGATGTCCTCTGTGACTACAATAATAAACGCTATAACCTATGTTCTTATTGCCTTTGTCACCATTTCCCTGATCGTTTCCTCGATCATGATAGGAGTAATAACTCTCATATCGGTACAGGAGAGAACAAAGGAGATAGGTATTCTCCGTGCGATAGGCGCGTCAAAGAAGAATGTCTCAAGCCTGTTCAACGCGGAAACTATGATAATAGGCTTCGCATCGGGCGCATTCGGCATAGCGGTAACCTATGTGCTTTGCATAATTACAAATATTATTCTGCACGCACTCACAGGAATCCCAAATCTTAATGCAATACTCCCCTTCCCTTATGCATTGATTCTTGTAGGTATCAGCGTCATTCTTACGCTGTTTTCCGGAATTATCCCCTCAAGAAGTGCCGCAAAGAAGGATCCCGTTGTTGCTTTGAGAACAGAATAAACAAAAGCCGTAACAAGTACGAAAGTATTTGCTACGGCTTTTTTATATTTAACTGAGCAAAGCGCTTTTTTCGTTCAAAAGGCGCTTGCGTTCCTTCCAATCGGGCATATATGCTTCAAGCTGAGAATAGAAGGCTTTCGAATGATTGGGGTGCAAGAAATGAGTAAATTCGTGAAAGACGACATATTCCGCGCAAGCGATAGGAAGTCGGGCGAGAGCGGTATTGAAGGTCAATATGCATTTTTGCGGATTGCAGCTTCCCCAACGGGATCTCATATTTCTGAATTTTATGCTCGGAAATTGCAGACCGTTTATATTGCATATTCTATATACCTTTTCACAGAGCGATGTTATCTTTTGTTTACATTCTAACGCGTAAAACTCATTTATAACCTTGTTTTTTAAATCTATATCCGATGTATCCCTTAAGGATATTATAAGACAGCTTCCGCTTACCGCGATTGAATTCTTTCTTCCCTCGGTTACGGTAATATCAAATTTTTCCCCCCAGAGATAGAAATAATTTTCGGCATCTAAAAGCTTTTCTTTTTTACTTTCAAATTTATGGAGCGCCGACAGTATCCATTCCGCCTTTGACAAAATAAAGCTTTCTATCTTTTCTGTACTGATGCTTTTATTTGCGGAAACGGTAATACGAAGGTCTGGATGGACTCGCAAATTTATATTTTTTACAGGCTTTCTTGAAAGCTCATAAAAAAGCTCTCGGTTTCCCAAAACAATTTTATTCTTCATTTTCATTTGGCTCCGCATCGATACTTTCGCTTTCGGTAAATGTACCTGACAAGCCTTCTATGAGCTTATCCGCATCATCAGAGCAAACTATTTCACCCGTGCGCTCTATGCAGCTATCAAGATCTCTTTTCAAAACGACATCTCTGAATTTACTCTCCTTGCCGTTTTTATAATTAACAAAATTCTTTCTGTGCGAGAACAAAAGCAAGGGAATGAGGAGAATCAGAAGAAACGCGCCTGCGGCATATCGTGTGTGGAAATAATACAAAAACGGATATAAAGAGACCGCCACAATGGGCAAAATACTTCCATAGTTAAATATTATACCTACAATAAAGACTATAAATACCATGGGCAAGAAAAGCTTTGGTGTTAAAAACAGAACCGTTCCCGCGAGGCAGGCGGTTCCCTTTCCACCTCTGAATTTCATATGGAAAGGAAAAACATGTCCAAGCGCGCACGTTATTCCTGTAATTACGGGGCACAGACGTTCTTCCGAGAAAAAATGTGACACAATGCGCACAACGATACCCGTCTTTGCAATATCAAATAACAAAACGCCAAGTCCCGCCCAAAATCCCAATGTAAACATAACATTGGTAGCACCTGCATTTCCTGTCCCCTTTTCGCGTATATCAAAGCCTTTCATTCTCGAAATAATATACGAAGGGCTTATGCAACCGAAAAGATAACCCAAAACCGAAGAAATTACAAATTGCATAATTCAACCTCCCCATTTAATATTAACAGTTTATCACGGTTTTATCTTTCTTTCAAGATATATTTATTAAATTTTTTCTCAAGTATTACAAAAAAAGAGACGGTTTCACATTGCACAACGATGTACAAGAGAAGCTGTCTCTTTTCATATTATTTTACCGTTTTCTTTTTATCTCGGAAAATAAATTGAGATATTATCGCCAATGAGATACATACTATTCCGCATATATCCGTTATCGGCTCGGGAATTATCATCATCAGACCTCCCACTGCAAAAAGAAGGGTTTCCCAAATTTTATTCTTTTGCATAAAGTACTGTTCAAGCGCCGCAGAAACAGCAAAAATTCCGAGCAATGACGTGACGATTATCTGAACAACAATTAAAAAGTTTACCTGATACCCCTCACAAACAAGCAGCATTTGAGGACTCAATGCAAATATATAAGGAATAATAAATGCGGTTATAGCAAGCCTTGTTGCGTTTAGACCTGTTTTCAGAGGATTTGAACCGGCAATAGCGCTTCCCGCATATGCCGCAAGAGCAACGGGAGGAGTAATATCAGCTACTATACCGAAATAGAAAACAAACATGTGTGCCGCCAAAAGCGGTATTCCCATTTGAACGAGGATAGGTGCTGTGGTTGTAGCCATAATGATATAATTGGCGGTAGTGGGAACGCCCATACCAAGCACGATGCAGGCAAGCATTGTGAGGAAAAGCGCGAGCAAAATATTTTTCTCTGCTATCGGTACTATAGCGGTAACAAGTGTATTTCCAAGTCCTGTAAGAGTAACAACACCGGAAACGATACCCGCAATAGCGCAAGCAATTGCCACACCTACCGAGTTAGTGATGCCGCCTTCAAATCCCTGTACGGCAAGCTTGGGTGTAAGAACAGCACCTTTTGTAAAGAAGCTGCATATCACGGCTGCCATTATCGCAAGGAAAACGAACTTGCCGTGCCATACTACAGTTACAGCACCTGTGGCTTTCAAAACATAATAAAGAGAAAGAGTCAAGATCGGAATAAAAGGCAATAAGACCGAGCGCAAAATATGTGAGCCCTCTTTTTTTACGCCTTTTACAAATGAGGCTATTTCTTCAGTGTCTATAAGACTTACCGTAAGAGCGGCAAAAATAGCATAGCAAGCAGACATTCCCGCCGTATAATAGTTCATGCAGATGACCAGAACGACCACAGGAATGAGCAAATATCCTTTTGAGAGCAAAAGCTTGAAGAAGTTCGGAATAGCCTCCTTAGGGAGTCCCTTGAGACCTCTTTTTTTAGCTTCCAGATGCACCATTATGAATATGCCTGCAAAATAAAGCAATGCGGGGAGAATGGCGGCTACCGCAATTGTAGCATAACGAACGCCTGTTATTTCAGCCATAAGAAAGGCAGCGGCGCCCATTATAGGAGGCATTATCTGACCTCCGGTTGAAGCGGCGGCTTCAACGGCAGCTGCAAATTCACCCTTGTAGCCTATCTTCTTCATTATCGGAATAGTAACGCTTCCGCTGCCCACAGTGTTGGCAACAGAAGAACCCGAATACATTCCCTCCAGAGCAGATGAAATAACGGCAACCTTAGCAGGTCCGCCTGCCGAGCCTCCTGCTATAGAGTTAGCGAGATCGACAAAAAATACGCCTATTCCCGTTTTCTCCAAGAACGAACCGAGAATAATAAAAAGTATAATGAAGTTTACACATACGTCTATAGGCGTAGAAAAAATGCCGCCCGAAACATTGAAAAACATTTCATAGCAGAAATTACGAAGCATTGTAGCGGGATTTTTGCTCAAATAAATGAAGGCATACACCGCAAATCCTGCCGCAACTACCAAAATCGGTATACCGACGGCACGTCGGCACGCCTCTACAAGAAGCAGGAGCGCTCCTATCGCCACAATGATCTCTACAGTGTCTATTCTTTTTCCGATTTCGATTACTCTGTCGTGAAAAATAACGGGATAAAGATAACAAACTGCAGTAAGCGCCATAAGCACATAATCATACCATGGTATGTAATCTATATATTTTGTCTGCTTTTTGTAAGCGGGAAAGGAAATAAAGGTGAATATCAAAATTATTCCGACAACCAATGGCTTGGAATATTCGGGCGCGAGACTCAACACAAGCGAAAGAGAGATCATAAAAAGAGCTGTCAACAACTTCGCATATTGCAATATTTTTGCTTTTACACCGGTAAAAATTCTGGTGTTGGACTCTCTGTCAATATCCTTCATTATTTCTTCTGCCGAATGTACAGTATTATCCATTTGCAAGTTTTTTCCTCCTTAGGAAACAAAAAAGTGAGTTTTTCATAAATATGGGGTTGTATCAACCGAAGCGAGCTTCACAAGATAACAACCCCGTCAGATTAAATTATTTGTTGTAGTAGAACTGATCAAATGTGAGACTTGTTCCGTTATCAGCATTATATTTATCGAGGTATTCCTCATAATAACGCTTAGCACCTGCATTTATCGGAACATTATCCATACCTACAAGAGCATTCTTGATATTCATGCTCTTTCCTGTGTTGTGAGCTGCGGCAATGTCTCCCTGCTTTTCCCAAAGCGCCTTGGTTACATTATAAACAGTCTCATCATCAACATCGTCGGATACAATATAGGTGGCAGTAACCGCAACAGCGGATGCCTTATCACCTTCGGGAATAGAAGTATATACATCATGTGTCATATCTATCTGCACATAAAAGGGGCTTTCAGCCTGAAGCTCTGCAATTTTATCGGCATCGAGAGATACAATGGTTATACCCATATTTCCGCTTTCAAGCTCCTGAATTGCAGGAGTAGGAACACCGCCTGTGAAGAAGAATGCATCAAGCTTACCTTCCTTCATAGCTGCCGCGGAAGCGCCTGAGTCAAGATTCTGGATAAGAATGTCGTCGAGAGAAATGCCGTGCTTTTCAAGAATCTGAGTAGCGTTTGTAACAACGCCCGAGCCCTGCGCGCCGATAGAAACACGCTTGCCTTTCAAATCGTATGCGCTCTTAATGCCCAAATCCTTTGAAGCAATG
>SVQV01000067.1 GCA_015065175.1 Oscillospiraceae bacterium
GCGGCAGCAGGTCTGCCTATGGTAGAGGACAGAAAAAATCCGTGTCTTACGACTACCTACGGAGTGGGTGAGCTTATTTTACAGGCGGCAAAAAGAGGTGTCAAAAAGATAATAGTGGGACTCGGAGGCTCCTGCACCAACGATTTCGGATGCGGTGCGGCTTATGCCTGTGGAGTTCGTTTTTATGACAAAAACGGAGAGTCCTTTATGCCTGTTGGCGAAACTCTTTGTAATGTGGAAAGAATAGACATTTCACAAAAATCAAAGGAGCTTGACGGAATTGAAATCGTGACGATGTGCGATATCGACAATCCCCCATACGGAGAAAACGGCGCCGCATATGTATTCGCAAGACAGAAGGGCGCAGATGATGCGGCAATAGAGCTGCTCGACCGTGGCGTTGAGCATATTTGCAATGTAGTAAACAGACAGCTCGGCTCTGATATATCGAAGCTTTCGGGCGGCGGTGCGGCAGGAGCTATGGGTGCGGGAATGGTAGTCTTTTTCGGCTCTGTACTGAAAATGGGAATCGAGACCGTGCTTGACACAGTAGGCTTTTCTCAGATTGTAAAGGATGCGGATATGGTCATCACGGGCGAGGGAAAAATAGACTCTCAGAGCTTGCGCGGAAAGGTCGTTATAGGTGTCTCGCGCGCATCGAAGCAATTCGGTGTGCCTGTAATAGCAGTCGTCGGCGGAGCGGACGGAGATATGAGCGAAGCATATAAAGAGGGCGTAACGGCAATTTTTCCTATAAACCGCTTACCGCAGGATTTTTCGGTCAGCAGACATCACAGCGCCGAAAACCTCGCCTTTGCCTTGGAAAATATCCTTCGTTTGTTCAGAACATCTGACGCAAACCGAAATATATAGAAGATTATTCTCATAAGCATGACTAACCCCGACAGATTTTCAAGGTCTGTCGGGGAAATTTCTTTGTTCTATGAACTGTAATTATTTGAACCGTTGGTAATGCAATAGCAAATTTCGTCTTTTGGCACGGTGTTTTCTCTTACAAATCTCTGGACTGTTTCGGTAATTTGCATAGCCGATTTTTGCAAGACTCTTGCTGATTTTACGTTTTCTATACGGTGATATGCTTCAAGTCTGTGAAAATCCGTATTTGCAAACACATAGTCGATAACGGCAGACAGGGCTTCGTTAGCGTATCCGTTGCCCCAAAAGCTTTCGCCGATACAGTATTCGATTTCGGCGGTTTTGCAATCCGAATATACCCTGCAAAAAGCTATTTGTCCGATATTTTCCAAACTCTTTTTCTCAATGATTGCCCACCTGTAAAAACCAAGATCAGAGTACCCTTTTTTCCATTTATTCAACAGTTGTTTTACTTCTGCCGCAGTTGTATAAACAACTTCGCCGTATTCAGATTGCACCAATGGATTTGATATCCAGTTTTTCAGCATATCATCACAATCCTCGTAATCAAATGGTCTTAATAGCAAACGAGGTGTTTCTATATGCTGTGTTCCGCAATGCTTCATAGTATTATATTTTTTCGTACAGCGGTTTCTATATACAGAAGGAGAGCAACCGACTGTAAATCTGAAAATTTTACAAAAATAACTAAAGCTGTTGAAGCCGCATTTTATTGCTATGTCGGATATGGAAAGAGAGCGGTCCTCAAGAAAGAGCTTAGCCTTTTCTATGCGGTAATTATTTATGAAATCCGAAAAATTACAGTGAAAGTGCTTTTTAAAAAGTCTGCAAAAATATGAGTTGTTCATATAGAAAATTTGTGAGAGAGAGGTGGAGGTTATGCTTTCACCGTAATTTTCTGCTATGTATTCTATAACATTCCTACAGAATTTTTCGTCTCTTGCGGATGAAAGTGACCTTACGAAAAACTCGTTTTGCTTCAGCTTGGAAAAAACGAGAGAAAGCCTTCCCCTTATTTCAAGCTCCCAGCCCTGTTTTTGCGCCTTACAGGCAAGCAGGGTGCTTCTTATATGCCCGTGCAGTTCACGTGTCTCACAGTCACTTGAGCTAAGTATGCCGCGCACAGTCAGCTCACCGCCTTCAAGTCCGTTCTTCAGGCTTTCATCGGGAATAAGAGATAGGTCGAAGCAAATGCAGTCATATGATGAATGAGGAAATATTTTGGCGTGATGAACACAGTAGGGCGGAATAACTAAAATGTCACCCTCTGACAGACTGTAGGTGCTTGCGCCAACACAGAAATCTGCGCTTCCTTCCGTCATCGCAATAAACTCTATTTCCTTGTGATTGTGCGGAACTAAATTGTATTCGACCTCCGCGCGCTCCAAAACGTAAAAGGCGTAAGGAATAGAGGTATATCTCGATTTAAAGCTATCATCAAACATATATGACTCCTTTTTGTCAATACAGTTATAGAAAAGGTCTATATAGTACTATCTTTTTTACAAATAAACAAATATAATTATATTATATAATGCATTATCGGTAATGTCAATATTAAAAGGACCGATTTATAAATATTTTAAAAGGGTGACTGTTATGAAAAAAGAAAAATCCTGTACTTTATATGAAAAAAATAAATTACCGCTCGTCATAGTTACGTCCGATGAAAAAAACGACCTTTTAGGTGCTGTTCTTTCTAATTTTTCAATTACTGCAACCTGTAAAACAGTAAGCGAAGCACTCGGAATTATTGAAGGCGGCTCACAAGTAAAGGGTATCATGATATTAGCGGACAAGTATCCGTCAGAAATGACAAGCATCAGCGAAAGGGAAGCAAGCGAGATAAAAGCACTCGGGCTCCGTGTCTATATCGAATATCCTTCCGGTTGCGAAAAGCTCGGCATATGCGGCTATGGAGAAACAGAGTGCGCAGACTATCAGCGTGCCGTAGTGACCGCCCCCGACGCATTGGGGATTGAAAAATACAGCCTTTTATATATTCACGGAGCAAGATACGTCAAAAAAACCGATATATCTTCCTCGTACCTTGTATGTGCCAAGGTCGCAGGCTATGACGTTGCCGATTTCGGACTCACCGATTGCGCTCCAAGTGTGTTGCTTGAGCTTAGCGCAGACGGCAATACTCTCATTGCCTCTACAAAATTAAGTCAGTTCATTTCGGCAAGATACGCCCCGTATAAAAGGTGGCAAGCACTGTGGAAAAGTATACTCGGATGGCTTTCGGGAGAGGAAATATCTTACTTTGAGTGGGAGAAATACGTACATTCTAAATATGACCGCCATGTCACGCTTCCGTCCGATTCTTACAGGGACTCTGTTCGGCTTAACAGTGAGTGGTATCTCAATTCGGGCGTTTTGTATGGCGATAACGGCGAGAACGGCATCCGTGAGGGATTCGCCTCGGGAAAGAACTTTGATGAATTCGGCAGACAGAAAATGCTGATGAATTGGCGTGCCGACTGCATAGGTGAAAGCGTTGGTGCGCTTGCGCTCGCATCAAGACTTCTCGGTGAGGAGAAATACGGAAAAGCGGCATATAAAGTGATGAAATGGCTGCTTACCGAGTCCCTTCTGACTACAGGCGCGAGAGCAGATAAGGAAAGCTCCGAATACGGCTTGTTCTCATGGCATAACAGAGCCTATGACCAGTATTACGGAGACGATAATGCGAAATCTGTAATAGGTCTTATCCTTGCCGCAGAAGCGCTCAAGACAAACGAATTTGATAAGCGTATACTCGAAGCAATAATAGGTAACTTCAGAACAACGGGCAAAAACGGTTTCAGAGATTCACGTGTATTAGCAGAAGGACTTCAAAAGCAGGGCTGGAAGTATTATTATAATTCGGATACCGTTTATTATTCCGCACACTTTGAAGCATTGCCGTGGGCGACTTACCTCTGGGCATATGACAGAACGGGGTATGCGCCTCTCTATGAGCGCACTCTTAAGGGCATAAGCATGATGATGACCGCCTATAAAAATACAATGTCAAAGGATATAACCGATAAATCTATACAGTGGAGATGGACAAACGGACTTCAACAGGAGCGCGCGAAAATGATAATGCCCCTTGCATTCCTTGTTCGTATATCTCCGACAGAGGAGCATATATCCTGGCTTGATACCATGATAAGCGACCTTATGGCTTGGCAGGACAAGGAAAGCGGAGCGCTTGCCGATGCGTTCGGTGAAGAATGGGAGGGAAACGGCTTGTACGGTCCGTTTACCAAAAACTCGGATTACGGAAATCACGAATCTCCCGTAATTCAGAAGAACGGAGATCCCTGTTCGGATTCACTCTATACCGCAAGCTTTGCCATGCTTACTCTGCTTGAAGCACAAAAAGCTATGGAAGCCATAGGAAATGATGAATTAGCTGAAAAATACCGCGCATATACGACAACACTTTCGGATTATCATGTAAGAATACAGCAGATATGCAAAGAAGACCCTGCCTATAACGGTGTATGGTTCAGAGGCTTCGACTTTGAAAAGTGGGAGACCTACGGAAGCGACGGAGATGCGGGCTGGGGAATATGGTGTATAGAAACAGGCTGGTCACAGTCCTGGATATCTTCGGCACTTTCCTTACAGGCAATGGGTACAAGTATGTGGGATTATACTCGCTCCACTACAGCGAATGCCCATATTGAAAGTGTCATATCTCATATGATAGGCGACGAAAATACCGAAACAAACAAATAATAAGGAGATATATTATGAAAGAGCTTGCAAATAAATACTATAAAATTTTCAAAGAGGAGCTTTTTGAAAGCTGTGTGCCCTTCTGGCTTGAAAACGGACGTGACATGGTAAACGGAGGTATACTCAATTGTCTTGACAGATACGGAAAAGTGTATTCGACCGACAAGAGCGTATGGATGCAGGGACGCACCGCATGGACATATTCCTATATCAGCAATTCCTTCGGCAAGAACGAAGAATATCTTGATTTTGCAAAGAGCTGTCTCGACTTCGAGAATAAGCACTGCTTTGATTCCGACGGAAGAATGTTTTTTACGGTGACTGCAGACGGTAAGCCGCTTCGTAAGCGCCGCTACTGGTTCAGCGAGACATTTTATATTATAGGCTCGGCAGAGTATTATATGGCGACAGGAGACAAGACCTCACTCGAAAATGCAAAAAGCTGCTTCGATTTTGTATACGGTATGTACTGCGATCCGAAAACCGACCCCTTCAAGATAACACCGAAAAGCTATGCGGAAACACGTTCCATGAAGTCTCTCGGAAGACCTATGATAATGCTTAACGTTACTTCAATAATGAGAAAAGCAGACCCCGAAAATGAGGAAAAATACAACGCTATAATAGATAATTTGATAAACGATATCAGATGCTTCTATAAGCCGCAGTTAAAGGGTATGCTTGAAGCTGTGACACAGGAAAACGAGTATCTCTCCGAGGTCTCCGAGGGAAGAATAATAAATCCGGGTCACTGCATAGAGTGCGCATGGTTTTTGCTCGATGAAGGTATATACAGAGGCGATGAAGAATTGAAAAAATTTGCGGCAACCGTATTTGACGATGCTATTGCGAGAGGCTGGGACAGCGAGCTTGGCGGCATATTCTACTTTAAAGACGCGGAAGGCAAGCCTATTGAAGCATACGAACACGATATGAAGCTTTGGTGGCCGCATAACGAGGCAATAATAGCCTCTTTGATGCTTTACCGTGAAACGGGTGAGGAAAAATACCGCGACTGGTTTGAGAAAATAACAGAATACGCTTTCGCACATTTTTCGGACAGAGCTAACGGAGAATGGCTTGGATATCTCCGCCGTGACGGAAAGCCGACAGAGCCGCCCTGCAAGGGACATACATACAAGGGCGCCTTCCACGTAATGCGAATGCTCGCAAAGGTACTTAACATTTTCGATGAAGCTTCTAAAGAGTGAAGGTAATATACAATGAAGATAACATATTTAGGTACGGCTGCGGCAGAGGGCTTTCCGGGCATATTTTGCAACTGTGAATACTGCAACGAGGCAAGACGCTTGGGCGGAAAGAATATCCGAACACGTTCTCAAACACTTATAAACGATGACCTTCTCATCGATTTTTCCGCAGATTCGTATATGCATTTTTTGAATAACGGAATCGAAGGGGATAAGATAAAATATTTGCTCGTCACGCACGCGCATCCCGATCATCTTTATTCGGGCGACTTTCTCATGAGACGCAGCGGATGCTACTCTCACAATTTAAGAGTGCCTACTCTGCGCATAATTTCTTCAAAATCAACATTGCAAAAATTAAGCGCAATTCCCGACAACATAGAGCTGACACCTATTTCCGCATATGAGACAATAGAGCTTGACTCATACAAAATAACCGCATTACCCGCAAGACATATGCTTGAGTCGGCAGATTCCTGCCCCTTTATCTATATAATTCAAGGAGATAAAACCCTGCTTTACGCTCACGATACAGGCTATTTCTATGAAGACGTCTTTGACTACATTGAGAAAAACAGAATAAAGCTTGATATGCTGACTCTTGACTGTACCAATGTAGATATTCCGATATCCGACGATAGAGGACATATGGGCTTTCCGAATATCGAAAGAGTTCTTGACAGGCTTTGCAAAATCGGTGCAATAACCGACTCTACAGTTAAATACGTAAACCACTTTTCACATAACGCAAATCCCATTCACCACATTTTAGAGAAGCGTGCGGAAACGTACGGATGCTCCGTTTCTTATGACGGCTGCAGGGTAGAGCTGTAATCTGTATTTGCAGTCAAATTGCTTGAAATTCGTATCACCGCTCTTGACTTGCCGTAAAAATTACTATATAATATTTGGAGTAATTAAGAAAAAAGGGAAGGTGCGGTATGAAAATAAAAGGCGCTATTTTTGATTTTGACGGAACTCTGATAGATTCACTCGGCTTTTGGGAGGTTTTATGGAAAAAGCTCGGAATGCGTTATCTTAATGACGTGACATTCTTGCCCGATGCCGATATTGAAAAAAAGATGCGAACATTGACACTTGACGGAGCAATGGAGCTTTTGAACTCCGCATACGGCTTCGCAAAAAACGGACGAGAGCTTATTGATATAGCGAATGATTTGTGCCGCAAATTCTACGAGGAAACAGTTGAATTAAAGGCGGGCGCATATGAGCTTTTGTCTGCTTTGTATGATTGCGGTGTCAGGACCTGTATAGCATCCGCATCATCAAAAGAGATGCTATCTGTTGTTATCGAAAGATTCAAGCTGTCAAAGCTCTTACCCAAAATAATTTCCTGCGCCGATATCGGTAAGGGTAAAGAATTTCCCGACGTCTTTATCATGGCGCATGAGTATTTAGCTACTCCGAAGGAAGAAACGTGGATATTTGAGGATTCCGCTACCGCATTGGAAACTGCTCGGCGAGCAGGCTTTAAAACCGTCGGTGTATATGACAGGCATAGCCTTTCTCAGCAGGAAAAGGTTAAGGAAAACTCAACTGTATATCTCGGAGAAGGAAAGGATCTTTTCGAGTCTGTTATTTATATATAAACAATATTTTCTCGCATTTTGCACTTTATTTTTACTTAACAATTGACTTTGAGCTTTTTATGTGGTACAATTGTCATGTAAAATTCTATTAAAAACATATGGAGGCAAATATGTATAAGAGAGTATTGCTTGCGCTCGACTTGGAGGGCGTAAATAATGTGATCGGTGAGCCGAACAAGGGGCTATATCCTGATACTGAGCAGTGGGAAATAGCTCGCGCACAGGCTGTATTGGAAATAAATGCGGCGGCAGAGGCGCTCTTTGATATCGGTGTCGAAAAGGTCGGACTTTGGGATAATCACAACGGCGGAAATAACGTTGACAGATCTCTCTTAGACCCTCGGATCATATACATAGAGAGAGTTGTCGGCGCTCCCAGAATGCGCTTCGCTGACGGTGAATATGACTGTATCTGCTACTTCGGATATCACACTATGGAGGGAACTCTCGGCGGTGTTCTCGCTCACACAATGGACAGCGGCTCGATACAGTATTATAAATTGAACGGAAAGTATATCGGCGAGGTAGATATGGATGCTTATATTGCCGCCGAGCTTGGAATGCCGTCACGCTTCTTTGCGGGCGGAGACATTACCTGCGCTCAGGCTAAGCGTGCGGTCGGCGATATAGTTACAGTAGTAACCAAGCAGGAGCTTTCACGAAATCAGGCAGTTTTTCGTGACAATGACGAGCTTATGGCGGATATCAGGAAGAATATTGCAGAGGCTGTACAGATAGACTCTGCTCCTCGCAAGCTCGAATTTCCCGCAGTTATGGAGAAGTCCTACAAGCGTGTTGAGGCTGCGGCAAGCTATTTCAACCGATTGAAGAATTTTGGCATAGAATGTGCTTATCCCGAAGACGAGATCCTCGGCCATGATGCGCACACCGTTGTAGCAAAGGTCAATAATATCGACGAATTTATAAAGTCCATATAAAGAAAAAACAGGGCAGAGAAGGTAAACATTCTTTGCCCTGTTTCTATGTAGACAGCATATTTAATTCAAATATACAGAAAGATCCTTTTCCCGATATTCCTTTGGAGTACAACCGACATTTTCTTTAAATAACTTGTTAAAATGAGACTGCGAGCAGAAGCTCAATCTCATAGCGATCTCGGTGAAGGGGAGCTCTTGCTCCAATATCCAAATCTTTGCCTGCTCGATTCGTTTTTGTAAGACGTATTCATAGGGCGATAGCTCAAATTGCTTATGAAAAACTGCTCTTATATGATTGGGAGAAGCGTGGACTGCCTCTGAAATAATGCTGAGCGAGCAAGGCTCGTGAAAATGGGAGTCGAGATAGCTTTTCGTATCCAAGGCGAGCTTAGAGGACGCGCTCACCCCTCTGCTTTGTTCGATGCTTGATGTGATCTGCTTGCATTGATACAAGAGGTCATAAAAAAGCGCATTGAGCTTTAAGGCGTCCTCGTCGCAAGTGCTTCTGATAAGCAATTGCCATAATTGCTCGAAGGCGCACAGAAGATGCTCGGTCTGATATTCGGAGTCCAGATATACACATTCGGGAAATTCGTCCAATATAGCGATAATATTTTCGGACACCTTCGAGTCAGGATCAATTTTAAGGAAACGGCAGCTTACAGGCAGTCTGCTGTGACGTTTTGTACCGGGCTTTACGCAAAGGAGCATTCCCCTCTTTACCTCATATTTATTACCTCCTATAAAGCTCACGCCTCCGTTTGAGTCAAAAAGCTCTATTTCATAATTACTGACCGTCCGTTCTTGCGTCTCTGCAATTTGCCTGAACACCTTTGAGGAATCAAAAAAACCGCAGAATATTTGTTTGCCCGTTACCATTTGATAAATCTCCTGAATCGTTAAATTATGATATAAAATGATTATAATAAGATATTATTTTGATTAAATTCGTGATAATATTGTATCATACAGAGCGTCAAAAGTCAATGGCGTTTAAGATAAGGAGAAAAATAAATGAAGCGTTTTGATGTAAAGGATCACGAGAGTAGCATATTGCCTGACGGTGAATGGAAGTTAGTTTGGGCAGATGAATTTGACGGAACAGAGCTTGACCGTACGAAATGGGATTTTCGCTTGAACTTCTGGGGCGAGCGCTGTGAGGCTTATACAGATGAAGGTATAGTTTTAGACGGAAATAGCCATATTGAGCTTCACAGAGTAGAGAAGGATGGAAAGTATGTTTCTCCCCAATTGCAGACAGGCTGCAACTCCTTCGACGTACCGAAATCCGATAACGCTAACCCTTGGAAACAAAGAGAGATATGGCCGCTTGGACCGCTTGAAGAACCTAAATTTGTACATAAATACGGATATTATGAATGCCGTTGTAAGTTTCAGCGTGAGCCTCAAATCATGTGGAGCGCTTTTTGGGTACAGTCTCCCACAATTGGCGCAAGATATGAGCCTGAATGGTGCGGAATTGAGTCGGATATTATGGAGTACTTTCATATTGGCAAAGCAAGCTCGGGCAACATCTACGGCGGTTACGGAAAGCAGTTCCGCAATGAAGGCAGAGTATTAAGCTACGATTTAGAGGAAACAGAGGGGGGGTGGCATCATTTCGGTATGGACTGGTCGCCCGATGGATATGTATTCTATTGTGACGGAAAGGAAGTTTCCCGCTGTAACGAGCACGTATCTCACGTTCCCGAGTTTATTCTGCTGACGACCGAGGTTTTGGGCTATCGCTGGACCGATGAAGAAAGAGAAAAAAACGGCAGACCTTTTGAAATAAAAGGCGAATTTACCGACGATGCTTTCATTGTAGATTTTGTAAGAGTTTTTGACAGAGTAGAGTGATTTTTATAATTTATCAGCGTGATACATGAAAACGTGTCACGCTGATTTTATATTCTCTTGAATAAAAGGGGTGAAAAGTGTGCATAATCAGCCGTAATATATAAAGGAGAGGGATATGAAAAAAACAGTTACTTATGTTATATGTATTTTACTCAGTACATTATTTATTGCCGCAATGCCGCTAAAGGATGAAGAAAAGCTATACGATAACGTTATAAGACTTCACATACTCGCAAATTCTGACAGGGCGGAGGATCAGACCTTAAAGCTGAAGGTCAGGGATGAAGTGTTGCTTCAATACAGTGAAAGGCTCGGTAAGGCAGAAAATATAGAGGAGGCTTCCCAAGAGGTAGAAGCGCTTTTGTCCGAAATTACGAAAACAGCAGAGAGTGTCATCAAAAAAGAAGGGTATGAATATACCGTAAATGCCTTTTTTGACAGAGAATATTATCCCGAGCGTGTGTATGAAAATACTCACTTCCCGTCGGGAAATTATATTTCTCTGCGGATAATAATAGGAGAAGGGAAGGGGCAAAACTGGTGGTGCGTCCTCTTTCCGCCTCTTTGCCTGTCTACAGCATACGGTGACAAAGTGGAAACTGATGACTCTATTCCCGTAGGTCTCACTCCCGAGCAGTACAGAGTAATTACCAAAAGCGATGACGTGAAATACGTGTTGAAGTTTAAAATGCTTGAGATTTTAGAAGAAATATTCGAAAAGTAAAAGTTTTTTGTAAATAAGCCTTTACAAAAAATATAAAATTTGCTATTGCAATTTTTAATTTGGTATAGTATACTATATAGGTAATTATTTATATTTCAAGGGGAGGAGACTTAGTGATGTCGGATAAGAAAAACAGCAAAATAATTGCGCTTAACAGAAAAGCGAGACATGATTATTTTGTTGACGATACATACGAAGCGGGAATTGCATTGTATGGCACAGAAGTCAAATCTCTCCGAATGGGAGCGGTGAATTTAAAGGATTCCTTCTGTACTATAAAGGATGCCGAGCTTTATGCCTGCGGTGTCCATATAAGCCCTTATGAAAAAGGGAATATATTCAACAGAGAGCCTCTCCGTGATAAAAAGCTTCTGATGCATAAAAAGGAAATTCTTAAGCTGCTCGGTCTGGTCGCTCAAAAGGGATATACTCTTATACCGCTTTCACTCTATTTTTCGGGCTCACACGTGAAAATGGAGGTCGGACTCTGCCGCGGTAAAAAGCTCTATGATAAGAGAGACGATATGGCGGCGAGAGATTCTAAGCGAGAAATCGAAAGAAGTATGAAAAATTCAAATTATGATTAATATGGGGGCGTAAAGGTTTCGACGGGGATTTTGAGGTATGATAAGCGAGTAGAGGCGGGACCCCTCTTTAAAAGTTCCAATTTTAAAATTAAACGCAAACAATAAAGTTGCAATGGCTGCGTAAGCAGCTGATGCTGTCATAGGACAGCCCGTCACGCGCAAAAGGACTGCGGTTTGCGCCTGGCGTCAAATTAGCAGTGAACGTGCAGCAGGCTTTTGCTTTTGACCTGCTCACGCATCAAAAAGCTACTCACGCTATAGGCTTGTTGGTCAGCATTTAACGTGGGGAATGTAAAAGATCAACTGCACTCGGAGAAGGTCATATCAAGAGGTTTTCGGACAGGGGTTCGATTCCCCTCGCCTCCACCAAACGCTACTCAGACGAACACTTACTTCTTTAGCGGCGGCTTCGCCGTG
>SVQV01000068.1 GCA_015065175.1 Oscillospiraceae bacterium
TGCTACCTGAAGAAGTACAGCCTGTACCGCCGCAAATAAGTACATGTGAACGAATCATTTGTTTTCCTCCTTATTTCTCTGTTGCTGAAATTGTATATTCAAGGACAGGCTTGCCACCCTTAATATGCTTTTCCATTACTTCCAAGGCTTTTTCGGAGGTCATCTTTACATATGTAATCTTCTCCTCGCCCTCTTTAATAACTTCAACTATGGGTTCGAGACGGCAAATACCGATACAACCGGTCTGTGTTACCGTAACTTCTCCTGTAAGAGAAGCCTTCTCTACCTCCTCAACAAAGGTGTTGAGAACAGGACGTGCTCCTGCCGCAATTCCGCAAGTAGCCATTCCTACAACGATTCTGGTTTCGCCACTTCCCTCACGAATAGCCACCTTGCCCTTCATGCGGTCGCGAATTGCGGAAAGTTCTGCCAATGATTTCATAGGTTTGTTTCCTTTCGTATATTTGAATTTTTTAAAATAACACTATTTACAAAACGCTAAAGCGTACTGTAACATTCATTAAGATATTCCTTCGCCCAAGTAATTACCTCGGGGGTGCTCAACGGAACATCGTCTCCGAGCATTTCTCTCATTTCACGGGTATCAAGCCTCACTTCCCCTTCGTTTTTGCGGTGTACGAAAAGAAAATCAATTTTGTCTGCCCCTTGAATTAAAATACAGATAGTTCCGACTATATCTCCAAGCGGAATATAGTCAATACTGTTTTTTAAAAAAGAAGCCGACACCTTTGTTCCGTGATCCGAATACTCTTTTTCACTTTTGGATATGATCTCAAATGTACCGCCAGTCATTTCAGCTTCCATTTTTAAAAACGGCAAGCCAAGTCCGACATTTCTGGTTTTTCGTGTAGTTGAGAAAGGATTAGTAACATTTTTCAAAAAATCCTCGCTCATTCCGCACCCGTTATCAATAATGTCAAATGATAGAACTTCTTCTGTCTCATTTAACAAAATTTGTATTTCGGTTGCAGATGCTTTAACTGAATTTTGAGCTATATCAAGTATGTTTAATGAAAGCTCCTTCATTTTCCGATAATGAGCGATATCAGCTTCTGTCTTACGTATTCAGAGCTGTAAGGCTCGTCCTCCAACATTATGAAGTTTTCTGCTTCGTTTATTTCCCACAATCTGTGAGCATCGGAATTTGTGAGAATCAATTTTTCTTCAAGACTGTAATCTTCTATATATTTTTTGCGGTTTTCGTTATTGCGGATTTCAACGCAACTAAAATCGGGATATTCGGGAATGCCGCCTAATACGGTTATAATTCCGTTTTCCTCTCTGTCTATATGAGCCGGAAAAACAGCAGCGCCGTATTTTTTCAACAAATCATAAGCGGTCGAAATGTCAATCGTCAAGGCGTTGAGAAGCAAATGCTCTTCGAGTCCGACAACAGAATCATTCTCCCCCATTATAATTTGTTCTCCGAAAATATCACTTCTGTTTTTATACAACACACGGTACTGCGAAAGCTCATTATCGAACGCTTCGGCAGATTGAAGCGAAGGAAAAAGTGAGACTATATGAACCTCTTCAGCAGTGGTGAGTTCCATTCCCGCGATAGGAATAATTCCGTACTTCTTTGCCGCACTGAAAAAAGCTCGGCAATTTTTTGTGGAATTGTGGTCGGTCAAGGCGACTATCTGCAATCCGCAAATCGAAGCCATTCCGACTATATTCTCCGGCGTCATATCGTTATCGGCACACGGGGAAAGGCAGGAATGAATATGCAAATCATAATAATACTTATTCATATTATTTTTGAAAGGCGTAAACAAAACTCATAAATCGGAAGCTTTGTTCTGAACAGGTTAACAGATTTTTCTTTGGCGGTATTTATAACCTCATCGGAAAGTTCGCAATCTTCGCATATGACGGTTGCTGAAATTCCCACAAGCGAAGCAACTGCGACAACATTGATATTAGTCATTATAGTCGCCCAAACGTTGTTTTCTTCGGCTCTGCTCATTACCCAACTGAGAAGATCTCCGACATAAGCGCCATCGACTTTCTTATCTTCGCAGGGCATAGAAAGAACCTCAAGTTCAAGCGAGGCCACTAATTCTTTTACTGTCATTGTTTATCTCCGCTATCCGATTTTTGTAATTTCTCAAGCTCGCGGCGCATGAAGGCAACACAATCAGACAAAGAAAATGTGCCTCTTACAACATCCTGTGCAAAAGCAGCGCAGGTAGGCGCTCCGCAAGAGCCGCAATCCATACCGGGCAGTTCTTTTTTGAGTTTTTCCGCCTCAATCATTATATTCATCGCATCACTCACGCTCTCTCCAAGCGTTACGGGAGTATATTCAAATCCGGAATTATCGATAAGATCCTCCGGAACCGTCTCGCCGGGTGCCGCATGATTTTCAGACACGGGAAGATATCTTTGAAGCGAACGCAATCTTGCCTTTGCAATATACGGATTGGTTACGTTAAGCACTCCGCCTACGCATCCACCGGGACAAGCGTTCAGCTCAACAAACTCAAGGTCGGGAAAAGAACCGTTATCAATTTCTTCGAGAACATGCATAACGTTTTCAATTCCGTCTGCTGCCAGATACTTATCATTGAAAATTGCCGTAGCCTCACCGCCCGTGCTTGCCCAGCCGAGACCTATCAAGCCTGTTCTTGACACGGGCACTTCGGTCGTATTCTTTGTCATGACATTGAGAAGCTCAAAATACATATCCGACATAGATACAACATAATCGACGTAAGAGCGTTCTCCGCCCTCTCTGTTTTTAACATAGCTTACCTTTGCAGGACAAGGCGAAATAAAAACAGTACATATGTCATTGTCTGTCAATTCCGGATGATTTTTCAGTGCTTCTTCCCTTGCGTTTTTTGCCGCTATTTCAATCGGCGGTAAAATTTTAAGGAGTCTGTCCGCAAGCAAAGGATACCGTAAAGAGAGCAATCTTCCTATCACGGGACACGCCGATGAAATTACAGGCTTTTCAGCGGTTTTTATGTAGCGCCGTGTGTAGTCCGAAACAAGCTCGGCTGCACGTGCGACCTCATAAACTTCATCAAACCCGTATTCCAACAATCCGTGCAATACATAATCAATATCATCCAGATTATCAAATTGCCCAAAAAGAGTAGGCGCGGGAAGCGCAATTTTCCATTTATTCTGCGGAATATCGGCAAGTTTATCGCAGACCGATTTTTTTGCTTGATGAGGACAAACTCTGATGCATTCTCCGCAGTCAATGCATCTGTCTGAATTGATAACAGCTCGCTTATCCTTTATTCTTATAGCTTCAGTAGGACAATGTCTGAGACAATGAGTACATCCGAGACATTTGTCGGGATTCAGTGATACGGAATGCTGGTATTTAGCCAACTTCGCCACCTCCTCAATATTATGTGTTAACAGTCATCGTAATTCTTGTGCCTTTTCCAAGCTCGGATTCAATAAGCATGGAATCTGAATTCTTTTTCATATTCGGAAGTCCCATTCCTGCGCCAAATCCAAGCGAACGGATATTTTCGGAAGCAGTCGAAAAACCTTCCTTCATAGCTAACTCCACATCGGCAATTCCCGGACCGTTATCCTCTAAAATTATCTCAATCTTATTGGAAAAAACTGTAACGGTAGCACGGCCGCCGCCTGCATGAATGACCATATTTATCTCACCTTCATACATAGCGATAGCTACTTTTCTTATTATGTCGGGAGATAAACCTATCATTCTGAGGTTTTTCTTCATAGCTATTGAGGCTTCTCCTGCAGATGTGAAATTCTCACCGTCCACATCGAAATAAAACTTAAGGGGTTCACTCATAGTGTCACGCTTCCTCTGTGTTGTTAAGTCCGTTTATGTATAAAAGTCCGCAAGCTTCATACATACGCTTTTTAGAGGTCATTACAACTATATTGCATTTCTCTGCAAGCTCAAGCATTTCAGCCGTGGGTTTTTTAGAACGAACAAAAACAATACAGCGCATATCCATCATTTCGGCGGTTCGTATAACCTGAGTGTTTACGAGACCTGTCAAAAGGATAGCCTGGTCTTTGACAAACGCAAGAACATCGCTCATCATATCGCTTCCGCATGCTGAACAAACTTCAGAGTCGGCAAGCTCTGAGCAGGCGACAATTTCGGCATTAAGTATTTCGGCAATCCTTGATATTTTCATAATATGAGCCTCTCACAATTACTGATATTTTTTGAGAATTCCTTCAATTTCGCCGGTAGTAAGACGTCCGTAAACCTCATCGTTTATTGTCAATACGGGTGCAAGACCGCATGCACCAATGCAACGTGTAGCATCAAGGCTGTACTTTCCATCGGAAGAGGTTTCTCCGGGAGCGATACCGAGTATCTGTGAGATCTTATCGGTTATCTCACCGGATCCCTTTACGTAACAAGCGGTTCCAAGGCAAACTGCAATAGCAACCTCGCCTTTGGGGTTCAACGAGAACTGAGAATAGAATGTAGCAATGCCGTAAATTTCAGCCATAGATACACCCATCTTCAAAGAAATGTGTTTTTGAACTTCGAGAGGAAGATAACCGTAAATCTCCTGCGCGCTCTGAAGCACACGCATTACGGCACCTTTTTCGCCATTAACAGCTTCAATTGCTTTATCAAGCAATGCTTCCTGTTCGGCAGTTCCCTTGAAGGCAACAGTAGTCTTTGTCTTTTTCATGGTATATACTTACTCCTCCTAAAAAAATTATAAATTAATAATGTCGGTATAATCAACAATAAATTACACAAACACACATATTATACTATATTATAATAAAAAAATCTATAGATTTCTTGAAAAAAATTATTTTTTTAACAAAGAAATATAAAAATTAACATTTGATTAAAAAACAATCTATATCTTTTAAGGCTAAAATTTGAAAAAACATACTTATTTAGTCATTTCTTCAATTTTATCTGCCGCAAGGTCCATATAACTGTTTTCCATCAATTCTATGATACCCTTGTCACACAGTTTTGCTAAAGAAGAATCTATAGGCAATTTTGCAAGCACATCGACTCCGTACTCTTTTGCCAAGGCATCAATATTGCTTTCACCGTATATCTTTGTTTCTTCTCCGCAACAGGGGCATTTGAAAAAGCTGTAATTCTCAACAAGTCCCAAAACCTTGATATTCATAAGGGATGCCATCTTCATTGCTTTTTCAACTATCAAAGAAACAAGATCCTGAGGGCTGCTTACAACAATTATTCCGTCAATAGGAAGGGACTGAAAAACTGTAAGAGGAACGTCTCCTGTTCCGGGAGGCATATCCACGAACATATAGTCTACATCGTTCCATACAACATCTGTCCAGAACTGCTTGACCGTTCCTGCAATTACAGGCCCTCTCCACACAACAGGCTTAGTCTCCTCGTCAACAAGAAGATTGAGCGACATAACCTCAATACCTGTTTTCGTTTTGGGAGGAAACATACCAAGCTCGCTTCCCTCTACGCATCCTGTCTTCAATCCGAACGCTTTAGGAATGGAAGGACCTGTGATGTCCGCATCAAGAATGGCGGTATTGAAGCCGCGTCTTGCCATAGTGACTGCAAGCATCGAGGTAACAAGAGATTTTCCGACTCCGCCCTTTCCGCTGACAACACCAATTACATGTTTGATATTGCTCGAACTGTTCTGAGGTTCAAGCAGTGATTGCTTATCTCTTGAGGGGCAAGAAGCCGAACAGGAGCTGCAATCATGAGTACATTCATTTCCCATAATAAATCTCCTATAAATATATTATTTTTTATTTTTATAATATCTGTAATAAACCAAGAAGAAAATCGTCGAAGCGGTTATAGCCGCTATTAAAATCTTGATATCCGAAATCACGCCGAACAAATTGCCTACAGGCGCAAACATCACACATAAAGTGATAAAAATCAGCACCGCAAGCAAATAGATCAAAAACCTCTCGGATAATTGCAATTTTTCCTTGAATATCAAATAAAGCGGGGGTAAAAGAAGCATAATCAAAAAGGAAACCGAGGCAAGAACATCAAGCTCAGAGTCATAATTGAAAAGCGAAATCAGCTTTGAAACCAAGAAAGTAATAACAGTGAGCAAAAGAAAAATCAATACCTCTTTAACGGAAAAAAGGAACTCTTTTCTTTTTAAAGGAATGTCCTTGTTTTTTCTGTTATCAAAGAAAACAAACAGCGATAACAAATCGAAAACAAAAACCAGAAAAGCTGTTTTCGAAGGAGTAAACACAGCATTGTCTGTAAAAATCTCTAAAGGCATAAGAAAAACCTTAGAAAAGCACAAAAACATCAGAAAGCGTAAAATTGACAAAATGCGGGCCTTATATTTGAACGCAGAAGATATCGCAGTGATAAAAGAAGATAATGAGTTGTTACGCACAACACAATAAATATCGTTATCCTCCGGATTATATTCTGCGCATTTTTCAAAATCCAAATCGACAAACTGCTCTTCTTTTTTGCGTATTTTTTTGTTCTGCCTTGAAATATATGTATATTTTATGCTATTTTGCGAGAGCAAATTCAATAAAACATTGTACTGCTTTTCGCTTGGATTTAAAAATCCGTCATACTCAGAAAGCGCATTTTTGATATCTGAAATACCGTCGCCGATTTTTTCGCAGTCAACAAACGAGCGTTTTCTGAAATCCTCGGAGTTTTTCATATACATATTAAGCTCGTTTAATGTGCCGTAATGAATGAGAATCGGTTCGATATCGTTTTTTTCACAAATCGAAAAAAATTCTCCACTTGATGCAGCTTGTCCCTTTGCAAAGGCAGCAAAACCTATAAAAGTGAGTCTTTTATGCGACAAGTGTGTGTTATCAAGCGAAATGTCGGGAGCCAAATTCTTAGCATACGCCACTATATCGCAGCCTAATGATATAAATCCCGAGGCGGAATTCAAAACAGCGTTTTTAAGTCCGTCATCAAAAGAAATAACTTTGTTTCCCAAAGAAACAGTAGTACAACATCTGATGAGTGAAGCAAGTTCTCCCTTTACAGAAGCATACCTCTCCCCTGCCGCGGTCTCAAACAAAAATGTATCAAACGGAAACTCATCGTCCTTTAATCTATAAGAAGCAAGTATAGCATCAGACTTAAGCTCTCTGCCAAAATTTTTTCGAAGTCCTTTCAAATATTTATCGGCAGAAGGCAAAACAGAAGAAGCATTAAGCTCTGTGGAAAACATTATGTCAAAAAATGCGGATTTACTTAAATCTGATGCTTTAACATTTTCGCTTAAGATCACATTGTTATTTGTATAGAATGCCATCGGAACAGGATTTTCAGAGCTGAAAAACATATCTGTTTCCAAGACGGCACATTTCATTTCTGTCAAGCTGTCCAAAGCGGAAGCGTTATTTATATAAACTCCTTTATCTGACAAATCGTGAAGCAAAAACTTTGAAAAAGATATTTTAACGATCAAAGGGATGCCGGAAAGGAAGACACCGCACACGCAAATAAAATATGAAGAAAAATCATAAAATACGGTCGCTGTCTCTTTTTTCAAGAATATATCAATAAACAAAGTGATAATCGCAAAAAAAGAAACAACTATCAAAGCAATCGAGGAAATATGCGAAATATATTTATAAATATCGGAGGATGTAACAAAACTATTATGAAAATCCCAAACTGTATTTTTATTTGAAAAAGCACAATCCCCGACAGACACGCAAGTACAGATGCCGCTTTCCACCCTGCTGTTTGCGAAAATCAAATTGTCCGTCTCAAAAAGCTCTTTTGAAAGACTCAGATCTTTTTTTTCGATAACGTAACAGTCACAAGGAACCGTGTCGCCGCTTTTGAGCTTCAATACATCACCTACCACAACAGCGTAGGAAGGGATGGAAAACTGTTTTCCGCCTCTTAAAACTGTAACATATGAAGTAAAAAACTCTAAATGAGATGAAATTTTCTTTTTTGAATATTGATCAACAATTACAAAAAGCAAAACCGCCGAAACGCATATTAGCGAAAAGAATGCAGCTTTCCAAGCAGACATAACAAAATATGAAACGACAGAAATCAGCAAAAGCACCGCAAAAGAAAACCAATCGAGCGTATTGTCTGTATTTTGCATTTTTTTCTTTTGCAATGATAACTTATATTTAGATTGCTTATACCTTTCTTTTGCTGCTTTTTGAGATAAACCTTTTGAAAAATCGGTAGCTAAAACCTCTTCCGCTTCGCGCTTCGACAGATCGTTCCAATTTACAGCCATAAAAACCGCCTTTAATCAGTAGTTATAGAAATCTGATTGTCTTTTATTTCAATTAAAATGGACCTGATCGAAGATGAGTAATTTTCTATTATAACATTAGCCAATTTGTCTTCAATATTCTTCTCTATAAATCTGCGCATATTACGGGCACCGTATTTTTCCGAAAAAGAATGCTCCGAAATATAAGAAAGCACATCTTCAGAATAGGATAACAGAATTCCCTTTCTTTTTACGGCATCTCGTAACTGACTCATCATTATATCAGCTATCATAACGAAGCCGTCAATAGTCAACTTATTGAAGGTTATAATTTCATCAATCCTGTTTATAAACTCAGGACGCAAAAACTCAGAAAGTGCTTTTTCTGTCCTGTTTTTCGCAACCTGCGAGGAGCTTTCGGCAAAGCCTGAAATAGAGCTTCCCTTGTCAGAGCCTGCATTGGTTGTCATTATTATGATGCAGTTTTCAAAGCTAACCTTTCTGCCGGCAGCATCTGTCAGCTTTCCCTCATCGAGAACCTGCAAAAGTATATTGAGGACATCCGGATGCGCTTTTTCTATCTCGTCAAAAAGAATTACGGAATACGGATTTCTTCGAATCTTTTCGGTGAGCTGTCCTGCCTCGTCATATCCTATATATCCGGGAGGCGCGCCTATTATTTTGGAAACCGAATGCTTTTCCATATACTCGGACATATCCAAACGAATCAAAGCATCGGTACGGCTAAACATATTTTCCGAGAGAACCTTTACAAGCTCGGTCTTTCCGACACCTGTAGGACCTGCAAAAATAAATGAAGTAGGTGCCATACGGTAGGAGACTCCCGAACGTTTTCTCTTAATCGCGGAAACCACGGCATCGACAGCCTCGTCCTGGCCGACAATTCTCTTTTTAATATTTTCCTTTAAACTGCTGAGCTTTTCAAATTCATTTAAATTTATAGAAGATGCGGGCACACCTGTCCAAATTTCAATAACATCAGCCAAATCACTTGACGACAGGAAAACATTATTACATATATTTTCAAGCTCTTCCTTGCGCTTTAAAAGATTTAATTCGGACACCTTAATGTCTGCCAAACGTTTATACTTTTCCTCATTTTTGACAGCATCTTCGCTGTCGGGTATTGCTTCAAGCTCATTTTTTTCATTTTGAAGAACCAAAAGTTGCTTCTCTACCTCTTTTTTCTCATTGATCTCGGGGGTAGACAAGGACAAATGAGAAGCGGCTTCGTCCAACAGATCAATAGCCTTATCCGGCAAAAATCTATCTGTTATATAACGTTCAGAAAGTGTGACTGCGTCGGATATAATACTATCCGGAATCTGAACGGAATGAAAGTCTTCGTAATATTTTTTTATACCCGAAAGCATTTCAACACTTTCGGCTATGCTTGGTTCGTTTACGATAATAGGTTGAAAGCGTCGCTCGAGTGCGCTGTCCTTTTCGATATACTTTCTGTATTCCTTAAGAGTGGTTGCACCGATTACCTGTATTTCTCCGCGTGAAAGCGCCGGTTTCAAAATATTGGCGGCATTCATGCTTCCCTCAGACTCTCCTGCGCCTACAATATTATGGACCTCGTCAATAACCAAAATGATATTTCCATCAGCCTTTACTTCGGAAATCAAGCCCAGCACACGAGACTCGAACTGTCCTCTGAACTGTGTGCCTGCTACCAAAGCGGTGAGATCAACAAGATATATTTCGGCATTTTTTAATTTATAAGGAACATCTCCGGATACTATTTTTATAGCCAAAGCTTCCGCTATTGCGGTTTTACCGACTCCCGGCTCACCAATGAGACACGGATTGTTTTTCTGACGTCGGCACAAAATTTGTATGACTCTGTCCAGCTCTCGTTTTCTTCCAACTATATTATCAAGCTTTCCCTGACGGGCTCTTTCGGTCAAATTATGGCAATACGTGGTCAAAAACTTTTTGTCGGGATTCTTTTTTGCCTTTTTTCCCGATTCGCCGTTAGAGGATTTTTTAGCATTATCCATAGACTGCATTTTAAGCCCTTGGAAGAGCTTGGGAATATCTATGGCAGGAGCGCCTCCGTCCTCACCGTCCTCAGACTGATCCGATACCGCATCGGGAAGATTGTCGAAAATATTTCTCATATCCTCCGACATTCTATCAAAATCCTCCTCCGAAATGCCCATTTTTTCAAGCATATCGTTGACAGGCTTAATTCCGAGCTCTCTTGCGCACTGCAAGCACAGCCCCTCGTTTATAGTTTGATTATTTTCAAGTCTTGTAATAAAAACCACAGCTACACGCTTGTGGCATCTTGCGCACATTTGCATGGTATAAATTCTTTCTTTTATAGTTTATTATTTGTAATTTTATTTGAAAAACAACGAAATTGGATTCAATGAAGCAAAAAGCTTCAAAACAACTGTATTGTCTGCCGCAAACCCATTTAAAAAGTCGGGATTGGAAACTCTGATGGCTTCAATAAGCGAAATAGCTATTCCGGAAAATATCCAGATATTTATTACCGTACATAAAAATCCAAACAAAAAGCCCAATGCGGAATTTATTTGAGCTATGCCCGGAATTCTTTTAAATACGGCATCCAGAAAAAATGCAAGAATTCTGAGTACAATAAATGTACCAAAAAAAAGCATAATGAAAGCAAAAATCGTGGATAGAATACTTGCTACAAGCTGAGAGCTTGAGTTTATAAAATTTTCGAGCGCATTGCTTCCCGTATCAAAAGCATTTTTCGCCACTTCCTCTATATCATATCCAACAAGAGACAGAACATTTCGCAATCCCTCGGGAATTCCGTTTACCAAGCTGTCAGCAGTAAGCGCTTCTCCGTTAGCATCTGTTAAATAATGATTTACTGCCGAAGAAATTTTCTCTCTTATAGGAGAAAAAACATATTTTCTATTAAAGAAATCTGCAAGCCGCGACGTAAAAATGTAAGCGACAATAACGGAAATCAGTCCGGCGCCCATTTTCAATGCGGATTTTATAAATCCTTTTTTTGCCCCTACAACAGAGCCGATTATCAAAACGGCTATTATAAGACAATCAACTATCTGATTTACCATAAATGTCTCCTCCTTCAGTCAAAATTAACAAGGAACGATGCATCATCGGAAACAGCTATTACACCATCGTTTTTATATGCGAAAATTCTTCTTATCAATGAAGAAGAATTGACAATTTTTTCAGACAATTCATTTTTTTCCGACTTTTTTAAAATCATATTATCAGAAAGCAAATACAAGTCACCGTTTTTATAGGATATATCATTTATCTTATTTATATCTTTATTATTATATATCAGTTTTCCGCTTATGTCAATAATGTTCACAGAACTTTTATCAATTCTTTCCTCTGAGGAAAAGACCAAAGCGATTCTGTCTTTGCCGTTGTAAGAAATGTGTGTAAGCGAATCGCTCTTATAAGGATATTCTGAGATTATACTGCCATCGGAATTGTAGGTCAACACTCCGTCGGCGCAGCACATCAACACTTTGTTTTGCGGTGTAAAATACCTTTAAAGGAAATGTAC
>SVQV01000069.1 GCA_015065175.1 Oscillospiraceae bacterium
CCATTCGCCCGGAGCGTCGAGTGCTTCTATTGCATTAAAGAGGAAGTAGGTATTTCTTCCCGCGCTTGAGTTACCCGACACCTTAGCTCCAAGTGAACAGGGCTGTACGGATTTAAGAGCATAGTATCCGTCGCTTTTCAAAGTGCCAAGGAGGCCGTTTCCGTGCACACACTCGGGATCGATCGTATAATACCCATGCTCCCAGCCTTCGAATACGCTTCCGTAATACCAGATGTCGCCTGTATTGACCCATGAAAGAATCTCTTCACCCATAGCGCCGTCGCCCGCATCGCAAAGACCGTCACGGTCATTTAGCACACGAAGCTCCCAACCTAAAACAGAGTCTTCGGTCAAATCAGGATCGGCTTCCACGCGTTCCATCCAAGGCCAATAAAGATCGGAGCCGTCACGCGTAGTAACGCTTCCCGTATCGTATACATACTTGAAGTATAAAAGATCCTTTATCTCTACACGTGTCTGTCCGTCCTCATAGAATGCATTAGGATACTGAGCTAATGTGAACTCTTCTCCGTCTACGTATATTCTTGCGGGGCCGTTCGCTTTTGTTATAGAAACTATATCGCTCTCTGTCCAACCGAGGTCATAAAGATTGAGACAGTATACCTTATCCTTAACGCTATCGGGCAAACGCTCGGCTACGCTGTCCATAGCTGTATCGACGAGCTTGAATTCAGATGCGTCTACGATAATGTTGCTTGTAAGAACAACAGGGGAATTGCCATATCCTTTTATAAACAACGGGGATTTATTTGTTCCGCTGTGAAGGCTGTTTACGACAATTCCTTCGGTCAGTCCGTAATTACCGCCCTCAATCCAGACAACACCGCCGCCCGAGCTTTTCATAAGACGAAGAGCTTTATTTATTGTCTTAAGAGGAGCTGACATGCTTCCCGAATTATTATCGTCCCCTTTTTCGGCAGAAACAAATATCTGCTTCTTTTCAAGAGAAAGTCTGTAATCCGAAAGCTTTACAGTATCGAGAACAGTAACCTCATCAGGCAATTCGTCCGCCGTTGCCAAAAATCTTTTAAGAGTTGTATCCGTACTTGTAACAACGGAAAAAGTGTCAGTCAAATCCGCAAATGTATCGGGAAGATTATTATTTACAAATGTATCCAATGTATAGGGAGCGGCAACAATATCTTCAATATCGATATCATAGCTTTCGCCTTCGGGAATCTTGAAGAGTATGTTTTCTATAAAATAAGTAATCGCATATTCATTGACAAGCTCTCCGTTACCGTAAAGCGCAAGCTTGTTTGCTGTCTGCTCTATAGAAAATGTTCCCTCTGCCGTATTCTTAGATGTAAGCGCTCTGCCCGTATCGCCTATAAGTATCTCATAGGTCTGCTCATCAGCGGAGGATAGTGCAGTTTTCATATTAACACCGCAAACATCGGCTATAATCTCGACAAGGTAAGAAAGAGTCTTTTTTTCACCGGAGGTCATTCCGTTTCCTCTTATGACAGTGTATTCGGAAATATCAACTCCGCCCAAAGTAAGAGTATCTACAACGTAATCCGCTTTATATCTATAGGAGGTCTTGGGATAATAGATGCCCTCTGTGCCCATAAGATATGAAACAAAATGATTCATCGCCTCCGCGTCTGCTCTTTCGGAGCCGCCAATGATAAGCAAGCGATTATTGATAATACCTATGAAATAATCGTTTGCCGAAAGGGTTTCGTACACCTCTGCGCTTTCAGCGCGGTTAGTATTACCCACAAGTATCTCAAGACTTTCTTCGGGCACTGCGCTTCCATAGTCCGAAGAAACATCAAGCATATCTCCGTATTTCTCTTTAAACGCTAAATTAAAATTAAGAAACGCATCCGAGAAGATGCTGCCCGAATCATTGGGGAATACAATAGAATATGAATTCCAGTTTTCGAGCAAAGATTTGCTGTACACGGGAACTGTTTCTTCTTTATCCACCGCATAGTCAAGAGGTGATTCGCTATAATACGGCAGGACGGGAGTACCGTCGGGATTTGTCGTAACTGTCGGTATAACTTCTCCCGAAGAATAGTCGTAATCAGCCATATGCTTACGCAAAAGCAAAACATCCTTGCCGTTTATTTCTCCGTCTGCATTAGCATCGGCGCCGACGGATACTTCAACACTCGAAGTCCCTGCAACATAATCATAGTTCGATACATACTTACGAATGGTGATAACGTCCATACCGTTTATTCTTCCGTCTCCGTTTACGTCGCCGTACAAAACACCCGTTTCAGCTCCTATAGAAAAAGCCAAAACAGCGGCGCAAAGCGTCAACACCGCAAAAAAAGAAGAGAATTTCAAAATTTTTCTGATTTTCATTTTATATCTCCCGTGCGAAATAATACTAACATCTAAAAAATATATACATTACTATAATACCACTTTTTGTAGCAAAAGTCAATAAAAAATTACCCTTTGATACATAAAAAGGATAAAATTCAAAAAGATGTAAAAAAGAGTCGCCTTGTCAATGAAATAAATCCAAAACAAAACGACTCTTTAATATCAATTATTATTTATCAGCAGAATTTATAATCGGGAATGACTGTTTTTCCGCCTGCCTTCGCAGACTCTACGATGGCCATACAAGCCGCTACGGTCTTTGCGCCTTCCTCTGCCGACATTGTAAACGGCGCTCTTTCAAAGATAGCATCTACAAATGCATCTACCTCTCCGTCCGCATTGTGATCCTTAACCTCAACGACGATCTGCTCAGCGGGCATTTTTGTAACGCCCTGCTCGTCTGTTGTAAAGAGTTCAACTATTCCATGATGGTTAGCGCAGATGATAGTTCCCTTTGTTCCGTAGAGAACCGTTCTCATTGTATAGTCACGCTTACATCCTGTTGAAACAAAAACCTTACCTATAACATTATTCGGGAATTTCAAAACCGAAATGGTAGCATCATCATAATCTACCATGGGAAGAAGCTTATGCACTCCGTAAGCAAAAACCTCGATAGGATCTCCGGCTATCCAACGAAGAAGGTCTACCGCATGGCATCCGCCGCCGATAACACCGTGACGGGCGGGATCTCTGCGCCATTCGCTTACGCCCGACATTATTCTCATATAGTCGTGCGCATACTCGGACTCAACGTAATAAAGCTCACCTATTACGCCTGTATCTACCAATTCCTTGGCTTTTGCGAAGGCAGGAGAAAATCTTGCTATCTGACCTACCATACAAATTTTATCGCTCTTCTTCTCAGCGGCAACGATAGCGTTAAGGTCTTCTCTTGTTATAGCAAGCGGCTTTTCACAAAGCACGTGCTTACCTGCCTCAAGAAATTCCTCAACCATAGTACGATGAAGCTGGTCGGGAGTCGCAATAACAACCGCATTTATCTCGGGATTTTTCACAAGCTCCTTGTAATCGAGAAATCTCTTTTCCTCGGGAACTCCGCATTCATCTCCCGCTATCTTCAATGTACTGGGATTGCAATCGCATATACCGCCAATCTCAAATCCCTTTGCGATAGCAGCCTTAAGCTGACGTCTGCCCATTACAAGTCCGACAACACCGAAAACCAATTTTGTTTCTTTCATAATTTCAAAATCTCCTTATATGTATTTTCAAGAATTGACTTCTGTCTACATTATAGCAAGCAGTTTTCTTTTATACAATATAAAAACGATTAGAAAATTTGTAAAATCGATAAAATATCAGTGTTTTGCTAATGTTTTTATTGATTTTTCTGTTTTTCTTCTTTATTTTACTGCCATTTTTGCCTTGGCTTTTTCTTTTATTTCTTCTATGTACTCATCTACGTCTATCACCTTACGGCTGAGTCTTGCTTCCTCTGCGGCAAAAGCGAGCATATGTCCGTAAACCGAATCGTAGCAGATGCCGACAGGCTTTTTATCGCTGTTTAAGAGCTTGACGAATTCGTTCATTACTCCGTCATCTCCACCACCGTGTCCGCCTGTGATATCCGAAGCGGTAACAAGCTTGGATACCTCTATCTGCTGCTCTGTCTTTGTGTCGAAGGAATAGAGGGTCAGATACTTCTGGCTCATTTCCGCTGTAATAACGCCCTTTGTACCGTTTATTACTATTCTTCTTCCGCCTTTGCTGAATGCGGTCATAGTAAATGTAGCGGTAATTCCGTCCTCAAACTCAAAGTTGACTATCTGATGGTCTACTACGTCATTATCACACTTATATACACATTTTCCGTACTGAGTATTTCTTATAGCCCATTCAACGTCCTCGTTTGTGGGATTTGTCTTTTTGGTAGATGCGGTTCTGAACCATGCGCTGTTGCCCTCAAGGTAGAGCTTGACCGCATTGTAATAGCAGCTATCGGCGTGAGGACAGCCCTCTATACAGTATTCGGGCGCGCCCTCGGGGGCATTTGCGCGTACAAAATGAGTTCTTGAGCCGAAGCTCGAAACGCTCTTGCACTTCTTATCAAGCAGCCAATAAAGGATATCTGTATCGTGGCTGGATTTCTGCAAAAGCATAAAAGAAGATCTTTCGGTATTGCCCCAGTTTCCTCTTACGAAGCTATGGCTCTGATGAACGTTTCCGACGTCCTCGGCATGCTGAATATTAACGACCTCTCCGACAGCGCCGTCCTTAAGCAGCTGCTTAAGTCCTTTGAAGAAGGGACCGTAACGAAGCACAAAGCATATGAGAACAAAGACTCCTGCTTTTTTTGCTTCCTCATCTATGATTATACACTCCTCAGGTGTAGGAGCTATAGGCTTTTCAAGTATGAGATTATAACCCTGTCTTATAGCGGCTACAGCAGGCGCAAAATGGTCTCTGTCCATAGTGGTAACCATAGCGGCATCTGCTATTTTTCCCTTTTCGATCAATGGCTCCCAGCTTTCAAAGCACAGCTCGTCGGGAATATCAAACATTTTCTGTATATGCTCTCTGCGCTCCTTTACAGGCTCGGCGACGGCAACAACTCTTATTCCGTCCTCCATTTTTTTACCTATTCCCGAATAACCCGAACCGCGCATTCCTGCGCCTATAAGTATAATGTCCTTCATATGCTTGCTCCTTAAAAATATTTTGTTGATTTTTTAACTGAGCCTTGACAAAGCTCTGATTATATTGTATCATAAAACGAGGATTTTTCAAGTGGATATTTTTATTGCTTTGTATACTTTTTAACTGTAGGAGAAAAAATGGAATCCAAGCATTATTATTATGATATTACCGACGCAAGCTCCGGCATGGCGTGCAGCAGGAAAAGCGAGGATGCACCGCTCATTGTAAACTGTTTCGGAAGATTTTACGGAAATCACAGGTTCAGCACAAACTGTATGCGCAAGGACTATTATCTGCTTATTCTGATAGAAGGAAGCTTCGATGTAAATCTCAATGGCAAAAACGAAGTCATATTCCCGGGAACGGCTATAATATTTCCTCCTGATGAGTATTATATATATTCGAAATTGCAGGAGGAAAATGTATATTATCTGTGGGTGCATTTCACAGGATCTTATGCGGATACGCTTATAAAAGACCTCGGTCTGCCTATGAATACAGTAATAAAAAATGTCGATTGCGCCCACTCGGTAAGCGCTTTCGAAAATGCATTCGAGCTTACACTTAAAAACAGCAGCTTTCTCGATAAGGAGCTGTCTGTATTTATAAACGATCTGCTTATAAAGACAGCAAAAAGCCTTAAGCTTGAAACGGGCGAAAAGCATATAGCAAAAAGTCTGACTTTGATAAACGAGAGCTTTTCATCGGATATAGCGATATCCGAGCTGGCGAAAGTCGAAAATCTAAGCGTATCAAGATATAATTATGTTTTCAAAAAAAGCATGGGAGTTTCCCCTTTAAAATACATAACCTCGCTTCGTATTAACAAGGCGAAATATCTGCTAAAAAACACCGATCTTAAAGTCTCGCGGATAGCAAGCGAATGCGGTTATAGCGACTCGCACTTTTTCCACAGGATATTTAAAAACGAGACAGAAATGACACCCGGACAATACAGAGAAAACTAAAAAAGCCCTTGGCATAACTATCATACGACAGTACGCCAAGGGATATTTTTATAACGACAGACTTAAAAACAAGCCTATAAGAGCGGCTGCCAAGGTCGGAACAACTATAAGCACGCCTTTTTTACAGAACTGCAAAAAAGTGAATTTTACATTCTGCTCCTTCAATATCTGTCCCCACATAATTCCTGCCAATGCTCCGATAGGGGTAAGATACGCGCCGAGGTTTGAACCGATTACCGTAGCGTATGCGCCCGCCATTCCGACACTGCCGACATTCAAAACCGAGCCGAACAAAACGCTCATAGGTATATTGTTCACAAGATTGGCAAAAAGAGTAGAGAGGACACCGTATGTAACTATGGGATCAAAGCCCGAAAGAAGCTTGGCGGCGGCTGCGCAGACGCCGTTATAATTAAGGGCTTCGACTAAAATAAACATCGAAAGCATAAACGGCAAAAGCGACCACGGGATTCGCAGAAAGGTATTCAAGGCTCCCGATTTTTTGCCCGTGAAAATTTTATAAGTAATTGCCGAAGAAAACAGAAGCAGAGCGAAGAAGAATGCTATCTGCCACATCTCGAACGGAAGAAAATCCGAAACGGCGAGCGCGACAGTCGCCAAAGCGAGACATATCCCGCCAATAACAGCTCTCGGCATATCGAGCGTTGCTTTCTTTTCCTCGGGCTTTATTTCCTCTTTAAGCTGACGTCTGAAAATCAAAAGCATTACCGAAAGCGCCGCAACGCCGCCAAGAAGCGAAGGAAGCCACATGACCTTGAAATACTCTATAAAGCCTATTTCCGACGCCAACGAAAGATAGATGTTCGTCGGATTTCCTATTATAAGGAGCATAGAGAAGGTGTTTGCCGCGACAAATTCCGCAAACAGATACGGAAGCGGTGAAATTTTAGCGCTTTTGCAGAAATAACACAAAAACGGAGTGAATGTAAGTATAACTATATCATTTGAGGTAAAAACAGTAAGGACCGAAACAAGCGCATACAGAAGCAGAAAGAGATATATCTGCTTACGCTTAACGTATCTTAACATCTTTACCGCAACGTAATTGAAAAATCCCGCCTCGTCAAGATAGACCGACAATGCTGACATTGAGAAGAAAAGGACTAAAATTTTAAGCGGATTTACCGCGCTCTGACTGAGCAGAAGCGTTTTCGCCTCGGAGAGCGGCAAAACTCCCGTAAGCAAAACTATTATTGCGCCCAATGCCGTTATCAAGGGATAAAGCGGAAATTTGCATTTAGGCAGAACACTTCCCTTAATTACAGCGTAAATAACATCAAGGCAGGTAATCGTAACTATCGCTATACTCGCAACCATAAAATGCTACTCCAAATTGTAATTTAATCGCACAGTTTTCTATTGTAGCACTTTTCTTCCGAAAAATCAACCGTTTTTTTAAATTATTTTCCCGCTTTGTAATCCTCTGCCAATTTTTTGAATGCGGGCAAAGAATTTTTTATCTGCTCGGTGGTCACACAGTAAGCTATCCTTACGTAGCCGCCGCATCCGAAATCGTCTCCCGGAACGAGAAGCAGCTCATATTTTTTTGCCCTCTCGTAAAATGCGTAGGCGTCGTCTTCAAATGCCTTTACATAAAGATAAAATGCTCCGTCAGGCTTAGCGCAGGTATATCCGTATGAGGTAAGCGCCTCATAGAGCAGGGTGCGGTTTGTGTCATATATAGAAATATCCGCAGTCTTTCCGAGGCAATTTGGAATAAGATACTGGAAAAGAGCGGGCGCGCACACAAAGCCCAAGGCTCTGCCTGCTCCGAGAATTGCGGCATAAACATCGCCCGCATCCTGTACTTTCGGAGAAACAAAGATATAACCTATTCTCTCGCCAGGCAGGGAGAGAGACTTACTGAAGGAATAGCAAACTATGGTATCATCGTAATAATTTGTAAGATAGGGCACCTTAACATCTCCGTAAACAAGCTCTCTGTATGGCTCGTCCGACACAAGATAAATGGGGTGACCGTATTTCTTTTCTGCCTTTTTCAGTATCTCGCACATAGCAATCACAGTGCTTTCACTGAGAACAACGCCTGTGGGGTTGTTGGGAGAATTGACTATTACCGCTCTTGTTTTTTCATTCAAGGCTTTTTCAAAAGCAGGAAGGTCCACCTGAAAATCGGGTGCGGGCGAAGAAACGACAGTGAGCTTTGCTCCCGCCTTTTCCACAAAAACTCTGTACTCGGGGAAGAAGGGGGCAAAGGCTATTATCTCCTCGTCCGAATTGGGAGTAATAAGCGCATTGAAGGATATAGTAAGCGAAGCGGCAGCACCTACTGTCATATATATAAGGTTAGGATCTGCTTCGGTTTTGTATGTCGATTTAATGTAATCCGCAATTGCGGTACGAACTCCGAGATCTCCCTGCGCCGAAGTATATCCGTGAAGGGCAGTCGGCTCTGTATTTTCTATAAGCTCTTTCAGAGTTTCATTTACGATAGCGGGCGCGGGCACGCTCGGATTTCCTATACTGTAGTCAAAAACCTTGTCGGCTCCTATCTCCGCCTTTCTCTTTTTTGCGTATTCGAAAATTTCTCTTATAACAGATTTCTTAACGCCAAGGGCTTTCATTTTTTCGGATACCATAAAAATATCTCCTTTTGTTCGTTGTTTTTAAGCATTGGAACAATTATAGCATAACAGTATGTAATTTTCAAGCATAGGAGAGCAATAAAAAACGATTTTTTTGAAATTTTTTTATATAAACTATTGACAAAGCGGTAATATAATGCTATACTTCTTTTGTAATAAATTTTTGGGAGGAAGCCGCGTGAACAACATTCTCGTTTCTACAAGAACCGTGTTGATGTCCATGTGCATGTGCCGTATGGGTATGCGCAATGCTTTTGTATTGTCCGAAGCGCTTTCCGAACAGATTGAAATTTGCTGACAGCACTTTCAGATAGTTATTCGGTGGCTCTTCGAGCCACATTTTTTGTTTATTAATGAAAATTAATATAAATAAAAAACAAAATTCAAGGAGACAAAAATCATGAAAAAAATCATCAGCTTTTTACTCGTTGCAGTCCTCGCGCTCGGTGCGCTCCTTTCCCTTTCCGCTTGCGGAAGCTCGGCTATCACTATAGCGATCCCCAATGATACCACAAACGAAGCACGTGCTTTGTTGCTTCTCGAAGCAAACGGCATCATTACATTGAAGGAAGGCGCAGGCATCACCGCTACCATCCGTGACATTGAAAGCAATCCCAAGGGCATTGAGTTCAAAGAGGTTGAGGCAGCTCAGCTTCCCAACATGCTCAAGGACGTAGACTATGCGGTCATCAACTCCAACTTCGCTATTGCGGCAGGCATCAACCCCGTTGAGTCTTCTCTTGCAATGGAAGGCTCTGCTTCCGCATACAGCAACATCTTAGCTGTAAAGGAAGGCAAGGAAAACGCTCCCGAAATAAAGGCTCTTGTAGCTGCTTTGCAGAGCAAGGCTGTAGCAGACTTCATCACAGCTACATATGCAGGCGCGGTTGTAAGCGTTGTTGAAAATCCCGGTGACGGCTATGATGCAAGCATAGATTACGCTGCTCTTGCAGGCAAGACTGTATCCGTTGCCGCATCTCCCGCTCCTCACGCTGAGATCCTCGCTATAGCAAAGGATATTCTCGCAAAGAAGGACATCACTTTGAAGATCGTTGAGTACACCGACTATGTTCAGCCTAACAATGTAGTTGAAAGCGGTGAGCTTGACGCTAACTACTTCCAGCACGTTCCCTACCTTGATGACTTCAACGCGCAGAACAAGACACACATCGTATCTGTTCTTCCCGTTCACGTTGAGCCTCTCGGAATTTACGGCGGCAAACAGAGCAATCTCGACGCGCTTAAATAAGAACAAACCGCAAAACACCGCATTTTCAGCGGTGTTTTGCTTGCAGAAAGACAAAATATAAAATGATAGAATTAGTAAATCTGACAAAGACCTTTAAAACCTCGGACGGAACCGTTGACGCTCTGAGCAATATAAACATTTCAATTGAGGACGGAGACATTTACGGAATTATAGGTATGAGCGGCGCAGGAAAAAGCACGCTTGTGCGTTGTATAAATATGCTTGAGCGCCCGACCGACGGAAGCGTTGTTATCGACGGCGTTGACATCGGCGCTCTGAGTGAAAAGCAGCTCCGCAAAAAGAGGCAGGAGATATCTATGATATTTCAGGGCTTCAATCTGCTTATGCAGAGGACCTGTCTCAAAAACATCTGCTTCCCTCTCGAGCTTATGGGAATGAAAAAGGCTGATGCTGAAAAGAAGGCATACGAGCTTCTTGAAATAGTAGGCTTGCCTGACAAGGCGAACGCATATCCCGCTCAGCTTTCGGGCGGTCAGCAGCAGCGTATAGCTATTGCGAGAGCTATTGCGACTAATCCGAAGATACTTCTCTGCGACGAGGCGACAAGCGCACTTGACCCCAAGACCACGCACTCCATTCTGGAGCTGATACGAGACATAAACAAAAAATTCGGCATTACCGTAGTCATCATCACTCACCAGATGAGCGTTGTTGAAGAGGTCTGCCATAACGTCGCAATTCTTGACGGCGGCTTCGTTGTGGAAAAGGGTGCTGTGGGAGAGATATTCTCTTCACCTAAGTCGGATGCAGCAAAGCGTCTTATATTTCCCGACGGAAACAGCAATCTTATCTCGCTTTCGGAGGATGAGCGCCGTATCCGTGTTGTTTTCGGCGGTGTACGTACAACGGGAACTCCTATCATCACCACTATGGCGATTGAAGAAGGGATCGCGGCTAATATCCTGTCCGCATCTACCCGTACCATTTCCGACAAGGTTTACGGAAACATGCTTCTTTCCATACAGGGCGGAGACGGGGTATTGAGTCGCGCATTGAATTACTTACATCAATTCCCCGATATAATAGCAGAGGAGGTAAGCGAAAATGCTGAATAATCTTTTTGCCGACGGCAAGCTTCAGGAAGCTCTGGATATTTTAAAGACAGAATTTCCGCTTGCTCTCTGGGAAACCGTTTACGTAACGGTTCTGGCTACCCTGTTTGCGGTAATTATCGGTCTGCCTGTAGGCGTTTTGCTTGCGGTAGGTGACAAGGGCGGCGTGCTTCCCTTACCGCGCGCTGTTATGCGTTTTCTCGATGTTTTTGTTAACCTGCTCCGTTCTATTCCGTTCCTCATTCTTATGATAGTTGTGTTCCCTCTTACAAGACTTATTGTAGGTACTACTGTCGGTACGGTAGCATCTATTGTTCCTCTTGTAATTGCTTCATTTCCTTTTGTCGCGAGACTTATCGAAGGAAGCATACGTGAGGTAAACCCGAATGTAATCGAAGCGGTACAGAGCATGGGAGCATCTCCTTTACAGATAATAGTCAAGGTGCTTTTGCCCGAAAGCTTCCCATCAATAATTTCCAACATTACAATAGCGATAACAACTATTTTAAGCTATACGGCAATGAGCGGAATTATCGGCGGCGGCGGTCTCGGAAAGATAGCCATAAATTACGGATATTACAGATACAAATATCTTGTAATGATCTTTGCGGTCATTTTACTTATAATTCTGGTACAGGTGTTCCAGAGCGTCGGAAACCGCATTTCTGTAAAATCCGACAAACGCTTAAAAAACAAGGATTGAATTTAAAAGCTCTGAAATAAAAGACAGCAGATATTCAGATTTTCTCTGA
>SVQV01000070.1 GCA_015065175.1 Oscillospiraceae bacterium
TCAAGACACAGTCTATAAAGTAGTTATGAGAAACTATCGCACGGCAACCGCTCATGAGTACTGCCTCGGAGATAGACGGGGGGGTATCCGAGAATGTATTGTTCTGAATGAATATATTCATAGGCGTAAGGTTGTTTATAGCCTGATAATCTGAGGTGCCAACCATTGCGTCCTTGGATTTGGAGAGATCGGAATAGATCAACGCGCTGTTTCTGGAATTTTCAAATACCACGGAAATAGCCGCCGTATTTTTTATAGTAGCGTTCTGAATAACGATGCTATCGCATTTTTTTACATTTATAGCGGCTGCTGACGAGCCGTTAACGCCTATACCGTCAAGCACTACGTTGGACGCGCCTTCAAGCTTGACGAGGTCAAAGCTATTGTTGCCGGAATATGTAATACTCTGCTTTGTTATATCGTCGGTCTTAGGATAAATGTAGAAATTACCCGTGTATTTATCAATAAACCATTCTCCGGGAGCATCAAGAGCTTCTATAGCGTTAAAGAGGAAGAACGTGTTTCTGCCTGCCGCGGAGTTTTTGGAATCCATACAGCCACGTGCGTTAGGCTGTACCGATTTAAGTGAGTAGTAGCCATCTAACTTAGCAGCACCCAAGAGACCGTTGCCGTGTACGCACTTGGGGTCTATAGTATAATAACCGTGTTCATATCCCGAATGTATACTACCGTAAAGCCAAATGTCTCCCGTGTTCAACCATGAAATGATCTCATCTCCCATAACGCCGTCGCCCTTGTCGGCGAGACCGTCACGCTCGTTCAGCACACGAATTTCCCAACCGAGGATAGTTTCGGGGGTCAATTTGGAGTCTGCGTTCACGCGCTTTAGCCATCCCTGGTATAGCTCTGAACTGTTAAGGGTAACGCTTCCTGTTTCATATACGTGTCTGAAGTAAAGAAGGTCCTGCGGGGCTAAGGGTGTCTTTCCGTCCTCGTAGTACGCGTTAGGATACTGGGCGAGTGTGAATTCTTCGCCGTCAACGTATACACGCGCGGGACCCGTCTCCGTCGATATGTCTACTATATCGCTCTCCTCCCAACCGAGGTCGTAAAGATTGATATAATACACCTTGTCTTTTACTTCGTCAGGCAAACGAGCCGCGACACTGTCTGTCTTTGTGTCAACAAGCTTGAAGTCTTTGCTATCAACTGTAACATTACTTGTAAGAGTAACGTCCTTCTCACCGTATGACTTAATGAACAATGGAGTAATCACGGTACCGCCGTACAAGTCATTTATAAGTATAGACTCTGTAAGGGCATATTCTCCGCCTTCGATCCAAAGGACGCCGCCGCCCTGATTCTTCATTGCGCTCAAGCCCTTTGCTATAGTCTTATAGGGAGCGAATTTGGTTCCGGGGTTGGTATCGTCTCCGTTTGCGCCCGAAACGTATACCTGCTTCTTTGCAAAGGAGAGAGGATAATCCTCAAGAAGTATCGGATCTAAAACCGTAACCTCTTCGGGAAGCTCATCTCTTGTAACGAAAAATCTGTCAAGCGTTGTTTGTGTGGAAATAACGTCATAATCGTACTTATCTCTCAAATCGGAGAATGTCTCGGGAAGATTGTTTGAGGTAAGTGTGGGCAATACAAAAGGCTTGCCGGAGACATTTTCAAGCTTGATATCATAGCTCTCGCCCTCGGGAATTGCGGAGAGGATATCAATAATAAGATACTTCAAAACGAAAGAATCGGAATTTTCACCGTTTGCGTAAAGTGCAAGCTTAGTATCTGTCTGCTCTACCGCATACGTTCCGTCAGCAAGCTCCTTTGACGTGAGTGCTCTGCCTGTGTTACCTACAAGTATCTCATAGGTCTGCTCCTTTGCGGAGGGAAGCACCATTTCAAGATCAACACCGCAGATGTTGGCTACTGTCTCACACAGATAATTTACCATATTTCTGTTGTTTACGCTCATTCCGTTACCGCGTACAAGAACGAATTCGGAAATGTCAACTCCGCCGACGGTGAGCTTATCTACAACGTAGTCTGCTTCATAGGTATATCCGTCTGTCGGATAGTAAACTCCATCTGCTTCCATAAGGTAATTCATAAAATGCTCAAGCGCGGCAGCCGTAGCTTTATCCGAGCCTCCTGCAATTACCATACGGTTGTTTACCATACCGATAAAGTAGTCGTTCGCCTTAAGCTTCTCGTATACCTGAGCGCTCTCGGTACGGTTTGTATTTCCGACAAGAATTTCAAGTGTTCCCTCGGGCGCGGTCTCGCCGGGCATAAGGAAGTCTGAATTTGTGCGAATAGCAGAGTTATATTTCTCTTTCAATTTCAGATTAAACTGAACAAATGCATTGGAGACCACATCAGAGGCGCCCTCCTCATAAACAATTGTGTACTCCTGCCAATTGGCAAAGAGCTCACGCGCATATGTAGGTCTCGGTGGCTCTGTTACAACGGGCTCCTGTGTTCCGTCGGGGGCTTTTGTATCCACGGGGTCTTTACTGCCGCCACAGGAAACGAGCGCCAAAACCAAAACAAGCGCAAAAAGAATTGCTAAAAGTTTTGTCTTTTTCATATTTTTTACCTTTCGTTTATTAATCACTAATATTATACCACAAAGCAAGCATACTGTAAATGCTTTTTTGTTAAGCAAAGAATGCTTGTAGAAACACACAAATCTCGCTTTCGTTTTTTAGCAAAATGCCGAAAGGCTCTGTTCTTTATTTTGTAAGCTTATACTCGATCACAGTGCGGGGATCGGCGCCGGAATGGTCCTTATTCTGCACCATTCTGAAGGTGGTCTTGCAGTTGAGCGCATTATAGAGCGCAACTATACCGGTAGAAGGACAGGTCGTATCCGCAAATCCGCCTACAAGAGCTACTTCGCACTCAACCATGGTTCCGAAATGAGCCGTATCAAAATACTTAAGATTTTCATGAGCGCCGCCCACCTTTGTTCCAATTCCGGCTATACGGCTACTTCCGCCCGACATAGCGATAGGGTCGCACATCCAGGGGCATCTGATGTCTATCTTGGTAACTTCGCCTACATCTACTCCCAAGTCGGCTGTAAGAGCAACAAGAGCCGCGGTAGCTACGCTCTGGAAGCCGCCCATGCTTCCGCCCGTAAATGACATTTTTCCGTTATAGGCTTTAGTTGCCGCCTCAAACGGAGTTCCCTTAGTAAATTCGGGATTTGAAATGAAGCGATATACCTGAATGTTTCTCTGAAGCATACGGACAAAATATGCGGTCGTAGGATCGTCGTAATCCGAAGAATTAAGCGCAAATCCCTTCTGTGTTTCATAAGGAGCCGCTGTATAAGCGCCTGTTTTTTCATCGTAATAAACACCGGGCATACCGCAAGGGCCTATGCCTATTACAAGACTTTTTGCATTTGCTCCTATGTAGCCGTTTCTTGCGCTGTAATGATTCAAGGTTCCGCTTATGCGAAGTGTATTTTCTTCAAAATTCTTGGGAATGGAAATATAGAATACTGCAGGCATTTCGCCGGGAGCAGCCAGAAATACCTCGTACATATCAAAATCGTTGACATATTTCTCCATACCTGCGCAGTTTATGGAATTCTTTATATATTCCTCGTCTATCTTGTAGTAATGGAAGTAGTTGGAGAAATGCTTATCTCCGCTCGGAGCTGTTGTATCTGTAGGATCTACTGTGTAAAGCTCATTCAACCTGTCTGTCCAGAATTCAACAAAGTCATCGGGCAATGGAGATACCGAAGAAATCTCATCAAAATTGACGATAGCTCCGCCTATATATGTAGCCAAGGTTGCGCCTTTGCTGTCAAGCGCATTTACAGTAAGACGGACAGAGCCTGCTTCCTTAATGTATCCTGCGGGAACTGTAAGCTTGAATTCACCGACAGCACCCGAAGCAGTTCCGCTATATGCCTGTGCGCCGTCTGCCGTTACCGTATATTTGAACTGAGTGCATCCTACGGTATCCTTGGAATTATAACGAAGTGTAAGGCTGAAGGGAATGTCCTCATCCAGATTATAAGAAAGAGCATCCTTTTCCGTTGTGCCTATTATTTCGAGCTTATCCTTGTAGTCGGTAAGCGTTTCTACATTTTTTACAAATACATCGCTGATGTCAGTATTCTCTGCCAAGGTAATGCCCTCCTTACTTTCTTCTATCATAGCTATAAGCTCAATTGCGGCGGATTTCAAGCCAAGCTCTGTGGGAGCGCAGATGCAGAGGTTTCCGCCATCTGCCTTAATATGATAGGAATCGCCGTATTTATCAAAATCTATATCAAAATATACAACTCCGCTGTCCTTCATTTCCTCTGTTACGGAAATGCTCTTTCCCGTCATATTTTCAAGCGCAGTTCTGATGCTTCTGACGATGACCTCTGTGCTTTCGTTAGAGCAGATAGCATCTATAGCAACACCGCCTACTGTAAATTCGGGGTAGTCATAAGTATATTTTACTGTCTCCTTAAAGGTACAAACTGTACCGTTCATAAGGTTGCCGAGGAAATAATCCACAGCACTGTTAAGTGCCGCCTCGGAGCCGCCTAAAATGAAGATGCGGCTATCGGCATAAGTTATAATATAGTCCTTTACAGGCAGATACTGCTCTGCCAAAGCGCCAAGCTCCGCATTGCGTGAGGTCTTACCTACAACGATCTCAAAATCTGTGCGAAGCTGATATTCTATTTCGGGAATTTCAATATCTCCCTGATTGGGAATATTTACACCGATTTCAGACAAGCCTTCCCAGAGCTTTTGAGCCGCGGCGCGCGACTCCTTGCTATCCTCGCCGTAAATAATAGTATACTTTGCGAGCGAGCCGTCAAATTCGAAGGGGGCTTCGACTACAGGAGCCTCTGTTACAGGCGGTTGCGTCTCTGCGGGAGCTTTCGAGCCGCATCCGACAAGAAGACAAAGAGAAATTGTCAACAACAAAGCTAAAAATAAAAACTTTTTCATAAAAACAGCCTCCAATATTTTATACAAATTTAATTTTACCATAAAATGCATTTTGTGTCAACAAAAATAATAAAATACCTCATTTGTCTTGACAAAAACGAGAAAAAAGCGTATAATTAACAGGCGACTAAGCGGCGCAATCGCGTAATATGTTGCCGAAAGGTATTATTATGAGGAAAGTCCGGGCTTCACAGAGCAGGGTAACGGATAACGTCCGCCGAGGGTGACCTCAGGGAAAGTGCAACAGAAATAAACCGCCGTTTTTTACGGTAAGGATGGAAAGGCGAGGTAAGAGCTCACCGGCATTATAGGTAACTATGTGCAAATGTAAACCCTATCCGAAGCAACACCTTTCTTTTGGCTTTATGCCGCGGCTGCTCGCCGTTTTTGAATGGTGGCAGGAGTATTCTCCAAGCTGTGCGGTGACGCATAGCGAAGATAGATGATTGCGGTTCACTTATGTGTTCACAGAACCCGGCTTACAAGCTTATGTCGCCAAAGGACCTTGTTTTTTCAGGGTCCTTTGTTTTTTATCCACTTAACATTGTAAATTTTTTTCCACATTCCATTTTTATGTTGCAATATAACTGCTTTTGGATTATAATATAATGTGGTGTAATATATTTGGAGGCGAAAAAATGAAAAACGGTTATATGAATTTTAAAGAAATGCTTTCACTTCCTATCACGGTAGTGGGGTTGGGAATATCGAATATACCGCTGATAAAATTTCTTTTGTCCTCGGGTGCCTCATCCGTTACCGCGCGTGACAAGCAGGAAAGAAGCAATCTCTCAGACGAAATTCTCTCCTTGGAGAAATGCGGAGTAAAGCTCATTTGCGGAGAAGAATATTTAAAGAATATAGACGAAAAAATCATATTCCGCTCCCCCGGAATAAGACCCGACATTTCGGAATTTGCAGCCGCCGTAAAAAACGGCGCTTTCATTACAAGTGAAATGGAGCTTTTCTTCTCGCTCTGCCCCGCTAAAATTTTAGCCGTTACGGGAAGCGACGGAAAGACTACCACAACCACGCTAACATATGAGCTTCTCAAGCGTCAGTCCGAGATAAGCGGAGATTTCAAGGTATACGTCGGCGGAAACATCGGCACGCCGCTTCTGCCTTTGGTAAACGAAATGACCGAAAAGGACTTCGCTGTTTTGGAGCTTTCAAGCTTTCAGCTTCAGGATATGAGATTTTCTCCCGAACGCGCGGTTATTACGAACATAACCCCAAACCATTTGAACTGGCATAAGAGCTATTATGAATATATACGGGCTAAAAAGCACATTTTAGGCAAAAGCACACACGCAGTGCTTAACGCCAACAATGAAGAATGCGCGCAAATAGCTAAGGGTATGACCAACAAGACTGTATTTTCCGCCAAAATGACCGAAGAAAAGATGCGCGCGGAATTTCCGAACACGGCTAAGCTTTACAAAAAAGGAGATTATATCATATATTGGGACAAGGAAAAGGAAGTTCCTGTTCTCAGAGCAAGCGAAATAAAAATCCCCGGCATACACAACGAGGAAAACTATATGGCAGCAGTTGCTCTGACCGCCCCATTCATTGATATGAATATTGTAAAGGAGGTAGCGCGCTCTTTTAACGGCGTCGAGCATCGTCTTGAATTTGTCCGAGAGCTTAACGGCGTGAAATACTATAACAGCTCTATAGACTCCTCCCCCACAAGAACAGCCGCCGCTCTTTCCGCATTGAAGGAAAAGCCTGTCATTATCTGCGGAGGAGCTGCAAAGGGCATTCCCTTCGACTCTCTTGCCGTCACGCTCTGCGAAAAAGCAAAAGCGGTAGTGCTTACGGGACAGACCGCCTGTGATATTGAAAAAGCTCTGAACTCCTATGCAAAATTCAAGGAAAGCGGGCTTACCCTCATAAAAAGCGAGGGTTTCGAGGATGCTGTGCTGAAAGCAAAAGCGTATGCAAAGGAAGGAGACACTGTGCTTCTCTCCCCCGCATGCACGAGCTTTGATGCCTTCAAAAACTTCGAAGAACGCGGAAAAACCTTCAAAAACATTGTTAACGGATTTAAGGATTAATGGAAAACATAAAGAAATACATTGAAGAACTTTGTTCTGTAATGACCGTATCGGGCTTTGAACACAGAAACAAAGAAAAAATATTAAGCCTTGGAAAAGAAATTTTCGACGAGACTATCACCGACAGCGTGGGAAGCTACCTGTTTGTGAAGCGCTCAAAAAAGGAAAACGCTCCCCGAATTCTTATCGATGCGCATATCGACGAGATAGGCTTCATGGTGACCGAAATATGCGAGGGCGGATTTCTGAAATTCACCTCCGTCGGAGGTCTTGATGCGCACGTTTTACAGGGCGCCGAGGTTAATGTATACGGAAAAGAAAAAATTTTCGGAATAATCACCTCTACCCCTCCGCATCTGCTCACAAAAGAAACGAGAAATAACCTTGAAAAGATAGAACAGCTTTATATTGACACAGGATATTCTGAGGAAACACTTGAAAAGCTTATCCCTGTAGGCTCACCCGCATCCTTTTGCGAAAACTGCATATCTCTTTCAAATAATATCATCTGCGGCCACGGCTTTGACAACAAGGTATGCTGTGCATCTGCATTTGATGCTCTGTCGGGCGTGTCGGCAGACGAGCTTGCCTTTGACGTATACCTGCTTTTATCCTGCCGCGAGGAATACGGCGGTTTTATAGGCGCTCAGACGGGCGCTGACAGGGCGCAGGCGGAATTTGCCGTCTCGCTTGACGTGAACTTTGCGCGCGCGCCCGAAATAGATGAGACTCTGAGCGTTAAAATGGGCGACGGATACTCCGTATCGATTTCCGCGGTAACAAGCCGCAAATTTACGAAAAAGATAATCGAGCTTTCAAAGCGCAACGGTTTGCCGTATCAGCCGATAGCCGAGCCAAATAACGTCGGCACTAACGGAAATGTATTAGGTCTTACCAATCTGGGGATCCCATGCGTTGACTTAGGTATTCCGCTCGGCTCTATGCATACATTTTCGGAAAGTGCTTCGCTATGCGACTGCAAAGCACTTTCGCGGTTGCTTAGCTTGATAGTATGCGACACTTCTCTTGCGACGGAGGTTTGTAATGCAAGAAAGAATTGAGCTTTTAAAAAGACTTTCACTCGCCTTCGGCCCGTCCGGCTTTGAAGACGAGGTAAGAGAGCTTATAGAAAAGGAAATTTCTCCCTTTATATCCGATATATCGTCGGATTCTCTCGGAAACCTCATCGCATTTCTGCCTGCGGACAAGCAGAAGGAGGATGCGCCAACGCTTATGCTCTCCGCTCATATGGACGAGGTCGGCTTTATGATAACGGGCTTTGACGAAAACGGATTTTTACGTTTCGACGAGGTCGGAGGTCTAAATGAGAAAATAGTTCCGGGCAGGCACTTGACGATCTACGCGCACGACAGTAAAAAGATAAGCGGTGTAATAGGTGTAAAGCCTACGCATCTTCAGGAAAAGGACGAAAGAGACTCGGTAACTCCTCTTTCCGCTATGTATATAGACATAGGCGCAAAGAACAGAGCCGAAGCCGAAGAAGCTGTCGATATAGGCGACTATGCGGTATTTGACTCGGATTTCGTTATTTTCGGTGAAAATGACAACAAGGTCAAATGCAAGGCGCTTGACGACCGTATGGGCTGCGCCGTTCTTATAAGCATTATCAAAAGGCTGTCTCGTGAAAGAGTATTAAGAAACTTCAATATCGCCTTTTGCTTCACCACAAGAGAGGAAACAGGGCTCTCGGGCGCACTTACCGCCGCAAACAAGCTTTCTCCCGAATATGCGGTAGTTCTTGAAACTACGGCTGTCGCCGACATTTACGGCACGCCCCCTCATATGACGGTAGCCAAGCTCGGAAACGGCGGCGCTATTTCTATCGCAGACAGAAGCACGGTGTATGATAGGCATTTTGTAAACTTTTGCTTACAATTCAAGAGTGAAATTCCTATGCAATTGAAGGAATTTGTTTCGGGCGGCAATGATGCGTCACACATTCACCGCGCGTCAATCGGCTGCCATGTGCTTGCCTTAAGCGCGCCTACCCGATATCTGCACAGCCCCGCATGTGTTGCCGACCTGCGCGATTATTCTGCTATGGAAGCGCTTTTGTATCGCATTATAAGCGAGTTTGAACTTTTACGCAAAAGAGAGGATTGAAAATGGATATAGAATTACTGAAAGAGCTGTGTGCCGTACAGAGCGTATCGGGATATGAGACCAGAATAGGAAAGCTCATAATTTCCAAGATTTCCGCATGTTTCGACGAATGCAGGTCTGACCGACTCGGAAATATTATCGCATATAAAAAAGGCGTATCAAAGGCTCCTAAAAAAATACTGTTCCTTTCTCATATGGACGAATGCGGATTTCTCACCACTCATATAGAGGACAACGGGCGTATAAGATTTTCAGCCTTGGGCGACACCGATATTTCCTGCGCTATGTACAGAAGGGTATGCTTCGAAAACGGAGCGAAAGGCTTAATGCTACCCGAATCGGCAGACCCAAAAAATCCCACATTCAATAATTTTTATGTAGACATAGGCGCAAAGAACAAGGAGGAAGCCGAAAAGGCGGTCACTCTCGGTGAGACCTTTGTAATCGAAAACGAATTTACAAGACTCGGAGAGGAAAAAATATGCGCGAGAGCACTTGATGGCCGTGCGCCCTGCGCCGCTTTGATTTCCGCCGCAAAAGAGATAGGCGAATGCAAGAACGATATCTATTTCGTCTTTTCAGTGCAGAAGAATGTAGGCAACAGAGGAATGAAGCCTGCGGCATTTGGCATAGCTCCCGATATCGCTATCTCCTTTGACTGTTCGCTCTCCTCTCACAAGGATAATACCGCCTCAGCCATTTCGGTCGGCGGCGGCGTGGGAATAAAAATCAAGGACAAATCGGTTATATGCCATGAGATTCTCACCGATTTCATAAGAAACATTGCAAAAAATGCAAACTTAAGTTTTCAAAATGACCTTACCTCATTCGGCACTTCCGAGCTTGCCGCCATACAGGCAAGTCATAGCGGAGCTATGGTTGCGGGAATAACCATTCCCTGTCAGAATCCCAACTCCTGCGCTCAGATAATGAGCTTCAAGGATATAGAAAACGCACAAACACTTGCCGAAGCTTTGTTAAAGGCTGACTTCTCGGCATTGCTTTAAGGAGAGAAAAAATGAAAAAAATCATATCTTTAACTATCGTACTTTCACTTTGCCTGATTGTCTTCTGCGGCTGTTCACGCTCGGATGACGGCGCGCCCTACGGAATGAAGCTGGTGTCCGATCCCGAGATAAACAAATACTACTCGCTCTATGTTCCCGAGGGATGGACGACCGATATGACTACAGGTATTACAAGCGCATATGTTTCAGCGGTTGACCGTTCAAATATAAGCGTTACCTATGAAGTGCCGAAGGAAAACTCTATCGCTGAATACTGGGACAACCGTGTCAAGCAGTTCGACTCTATTTTTGACAGTTTTGAGATAGTTGAGGCAGGTGTAAACACGAAACTCGGACAAGCGGATGCGGCAAGATACACATACAAGGCAACCTATAACGGAAGCGAGTATCAGTTTATGCAGTTGTTTGCCGTACAGGGTGTATATCTCTTTACATTCACCTATACCGCATTGAATGAGGAAAACGATCTCGGAAAGATTCCTTTCGACAGCAATCTTGAGACTGTATACAAAATTATAGAAAATTTCAGGTTTGAATAATATGACAAGAGAAATTTATCTCGACAACAGTGCGACAACAAAAATTTGCGAGCAGGCGCTCAAGACATATATAGAAATTTCGGAAAACAATTACGGAAATCCTTCCTCACGTCACAGCAGAGGAAAGAATGCCGAGGATATCATGACTTCCTCGCGCAATACAATTCTCCGTTCGGTAGGTGCCTCTGACGGTACACTTGTGTTTACATCCTGCGGAAGCGAAGCAAACAATTTAGCCATTTTCGGCAGAGCCTACTCTAAAGAGCGCTATGTAAAGAACAGGGCAAAAATAATCACCACAGAGGGTGAGCATGCGTCTGTAGATATTCCGCTCGACAAGCTAAAGGAAAAGGGCTTTGAGATAGCAAGAATTCCTACCCGAGCAGGAAAGCTCGATATGGAGGTCCTTGAGCGCGAGCTTACCGAAAATACCGTCCTCGTTACCATGATGATGGTAAACAATGAAACAGGCGCTCTGTATGATATCGCTTCGGTATCAAAGCTCATAAAGCGCAAATGCAAGGACTGCGTTCTGCACTGTGATGCCACTCAATCCTATATGAAGGTGCCGTTTAGCGTAAAGACGCTCGGAATACATATGCTGACAATAAGCTCGCATAAGATAGAAGGCCCCAAGGGCTTGGGTGCGCTCTGGATAGACAAGGAGCTTGTAAAGCAAAAGGGCGTGTCTCCTATGATATTCGGCGGAGGACAGGAGAGCGGCTTCCGCTCAGGCACTGAAAACGTCCCCGGAATTGCCGCGT
>SVQV01000071.1 GCA_015065175.1 Oscillospiraceae bacterium
TTGATTACGAGCTCGCACGCCTTGATCTTGAATTCCTTGCTGTACGTTCTTTTCATGGACTCACCTCTTTAAGTTAATTATATCATTAACTCTTCGTTTTGTCCATTTTTATTGTACAACTTTCTTATATTATCTATTAAATATTATCTCTTATTGCCTTGACATCACAAATAAGCGGCTGAGCTTTTGTTGCAAATTCATCGTACTCATGTACACAAAGGTACATGCAGCAGCCAAGCGCTCCGCCTATGCGACGCAAAATGCGACACTCACCGCCCGAGAGAAACAGAAAAGGAATCTTTAAGTTTTCTTTCAAAAGATTTACTATCCTTAAATTTTCTATCTGCTGCTCCATATTTTCCGCGCCTGTTACTATTTTACATATATCAGCACCACGCCTCTGATGCTCAAAAGCTATCTCCAGAACTCGCTCGGCGGGGGTGAATTTGACAACATGAGAGGACATCAATACCTCAGCACCCCTTTTATGAAGCTCATCTATAAGATGCATTTGTTTTTTTACCGCATCTTCGTTCATTGTAAGCTCGCCCTCGCAATGATCGAAATAATCCCCCATAACGTCGCACAGTGTACCTCCGCACTCAGCAAGCTCTAAAAGCTCGGAGGCAAGAAGCTCATCGGACTTTCCCGCGTTATCAAAGTGACGGTAATTAGTAACATAAACAGGTAAAGGCGAAGCAAACTCAAAAAGCTCTCTGTAGGTCTTCCTGTTTCTGTATTCCGGCTTAAGTTTGCAAAACTGCATACCGACAGCCTCAGCTCCGTCAGAAAGTGATGCTTTAACAAGCTCCTTTATTCTATCGGGATCCTCTCCCTGTACCATAGAGGTGATGATCGGCTTTTCTCTATTCAAAAAAGTAGAATTTTTCACTTTGATCAACCTCTTCCCATAGCGTTTCTTCCGCCGTCTATCATTATGTTTTCTCCGTTAATGAACTGCCCCTTTTCGGAAGCAATGAAGAGAATCAGATCAATAATTTCCTGAGGCTCTGCTGCTCTGTTGAGCATTGTTTTCATATTTGCCATGGCAGGTCTTGTAAGAACAGGGCCGGGAGAAACGCAGACACATCTGATTCCATACTTAGCGCCAAACTGAGCGATAGATTTTGTAAGACCGTACATCAATGCCGCCTTTGACGTAGAATAATCCATTCCTATAACACTACCTTCAGCACCCGTTATCGAACCTATGTTAATAATAAGTCCGCTCTTTTGTTCGCGCATTTGCTTAAGGACCGCATGAGCAAAATAAAACGGTCCTTTCAAATTTACATCAATGCCCCAATCGTATACGTCTATAGGCACGTCTGGAAATTCGGGATACTTTTTCGTATCCACCTTGCACATTCTCACGGCAGTACCGCCCGCAAAATTTGCCATAATATCAATTCTTCCAAACTCCAGAACGGCTTTGTCGCGTGCATCACATACCTGAGAGTAATCTCTTACATCGCAAACTATACCTATAGCCGCTCCGTTTCCCTTTTCATTAATGGCAGCGACTTTTTCCGCAAGCACCGATTCATTTACATCGCACATAACTACATTTCCGCCAAGTGCGGCAAAATTCTCGGCGAACAAAAGTCCCATGCCCGAAGCCGCACCCGTAGATATAGCCACTTTGTTTTTAAAATCCATCATTTTTCCTCCAAGCTGTTTTTGTTTATTATATCATATCAAGTTACATATAACAATGTGTATTGTGATATGTCTTTGTTCTTTATGATACATAAATGCAAAAAAATATTGAAAAATGATATATTAAATGCTATAATCTTATTGATATCAATGGAGGGAATGAAAATGAATCTGAAAAATATTACGGTAACCGAAATAAACAACGTATTAACTGTATATTCTGAAAAGGGAAAGCATGATAGTATGCATGACAGAAAATTCTACGGCTTGTCTTTTTGCGAGCAAGGAAGTATAACTTACATTCAAAATGGTCGTGAATACAATTCTGACAAGAGCTGTGCGGTCATTCTGCCAAAAGGTGGAAATTATTTAATAAGGAGAAATAAAACCGGAAACTTTCCCGTTATAAATTTTGACTGTCTCGAATCCTTGTGCGACGAAATAACAGTCATTCCCGTTGATAATACCGACGAGCTGATAAGCGATTACGAGCGAATGAAAAGGCTTTTATACTTCGAAGGAAGCCGTGCGCAGATATTCAGCATTTTTTACGAAATTCTTCACAAGCTGAGCACCGATAAAATTCAGCCTGTGCTTATAAGAGCTATGCATATAATAAAAAACGATTACTGCGACATCTCACTTACAAACGCAAAATTAGCAACAGAATGTAATATAAGTGAGGTATATTTCAGAAAGCTTTTTACAAAGCATTTTGGCATATCTCCAAAGCAATTTATTATTGACATACGTATTCAAGCCGCAAAGAAGCTACTGTCCGAAGGCGCACTAAGCATTTCACTCATTTCGGAAAAATGCGGTTTTTCTAATCAGTACCATTTTTGCAAGCTATTCAAGAAACACACCAATTTTACCCCCTCCGAATACAGAAAAAAGAATATGATACATAAAATATAAATGTGCAAGATCCGTATGCATTAGAATGAGCAAACGGCTCTCTATTTGTTTTTTTGTATTTTTTTGTATTTTTTTGCTATACATTGTTGATTTTACAAAAGTAATAAGGTATAATAAAAGCATAACAGAAAGGCGGAGCTTGTATGACTAAAATAGGTACATATGAACACATAATATCTGAAGGCGACTTTGCAGAGGCGAAGCCGTACTCGCATAATATTTCCTCTTTTATGCCCGATACCTCTAACGAATGGCTACACGTTCCTCGTTGGCATGAGCAATTTGAATTAAAGCTGATACTCTCGGGCAGTGCGGAGGTCTTATGCGGCACCGAGCTTTACGTAGCAAATCCGGGAGACGTGGTACTGATAAACCCCTACGAAATGCATGGGCTCCGTCTTCATGGCAATGAAGAATTACGCTATTACTGTCTTATGTTATCACCTGACTTTCCTCTGTCTCCCGCTCTCGATACGCGTTACAGAGAGCTGTTTGACGGTAAGTATTCATTTCGCAGAATTCTTTCCGGATGCGAAGCGGTAAATCGGGTTTTTTGCGACCTTTTTAACGAATTTATCGAAAATCCGCGTGATTGCGATATTCAATCTGAGGCATACATAGCCCTGCTCTTTTCGCTTTTACTTCGGTACGCCGTAGAGGACAGGAAAAATGCCGTAAGCGCTATGATTCTCAAACAGCATGGAGAGCGTATCCGCCCCGCGCTGAATTATATATATTTTCATTACGCAGAGGATATATCTGTTCCCGCGCTTGCCGAGCTATGCTCTATGAGCTTATATCACTTCAGCCGAGTGTTTAAGAACGTTGTAGGAGACACGGTAGTGTCACAGATAAACGCTCTGCGAATGAACAAGGCAGCCTTGCTTCTTACAACCACAAAGCTCTCGGTCGGCGAGGTAGCCGCGGCGGTCGGATTTACCGACGAGCTATATTTCAGCCGCCGATTTAAGCTTGAAAAGGGAGCTTCTCCCACAAAATACCGCTTGAATGCTCAAGCACAAAATGAGCAAAAAAATCCATAAATAAAGCAAGCCATGAAATTGACTCTGCCCTCTTATTAAAGTATAATGAATTATACACAAATCAAATTTTAATGGGAGCGGTACACTGTTTATGGAAAAGGAACTTGGATTCGGCATTATAGGCTGCGGCTTCATTTCAAATCATCACGCGCAGGCAATTCTTCACACGGAAGGCGCTTGTCTCATTGGCGCTACGGATGTAAATGAGCAAAACGCTGAAGCCTTCTGCAAAAAATTCGGAATTACTCATTTTCATAGTGCGCAGGAAATGATGTCCTCGGACAAGGTAGATATAGTATGTATATGCACACCGAGCGGTTTTCACGCGCAAAACGCTTTAGAAGTAATTCGCGCAGGAAAGCACGTGCTTGTTGAAAAGCCGCTTGCGTTGAACGTAGAGGACTGCGAGCTTCTTATCTCGGAAGCCGAAAAGCACGGTGTCAAGGCAAGCGTGGTTTCGCAGTGCCGCTTCCACAAAACATCTAAAACACTGAAAAAGTTAGTAGAGGACGGCAGTCTCGGAAGGATAGTGACCGCCGATCTTACGATGAAATACTACCGCTCGCCCGAATATTATCTCGCAAGTCCTTGGCGTGGCACATGGAAGCATGACGGCGGCGGCGCGCTTATGAATCAAGGTATTCACGGAATTGACATACTTCTATCTGTTATGGGTAAAGTAAGATCGGTACACGGTCTCGCTCGCACGCTTGCGAGAAAAATAGAAACAGAGGACACGGCGGCGGCGATAGTGGAATACGAAAACGGCGCACTCGGTCTTATTCAGGGCACTACGTCGGTATATCCCGGATATCCACGAAATTTCGTGGTGTCCGGTACGAAAGGAACTGTCGGTATTGCGGAAAACGCCTTTACCGAGTGGAATATCGAAGGAGAAGCTATACCTGCCGACATCGAAATCGGAAAGGCGAAAAATTCAGGAGCCTCCACACCGCATGATCTCGATTTTGCCGAGCATGTGCCGCACATTGAAGAAATGGTGCGGGCTGTACGCGAGGACATGCCGCTCTCCTCATCATTTGAGGACGGAAGAAACGCTGTCAAGCTGATAACCTCTATCTACGAATCCTCAAGGACAGGCAAAACCATATATTTTGATTGACAAAAATTTATAAAATAAAAGGACGGTATTACTATGCGCATTAAAAAAATCGATATGCACGCTCATGCGGTCTCTTCTCACGGAATCCCTAACTGGAGTGGCGATTTCTGGCCTACTCCCGAGGATCTTGTGGGAATGTACGGGGAAATGAACATTGAGCGTTCGGTGCTTATGCCGATGATATGCACAGAGTTCTATTTTGAGACAAGCACCAACCGCGAGATCAAAGAAATAACCGAGCGATATCCTCAGAATTTCAGCTGGTTCTGCAATATTGATCCACGTCAGGGCAGACATTCTCCAAATACGGATTTCAAGCCTGTTATAGAGCACTACAAGGCACTTGGAGCTAAGGGTGTCGGTGAGCTTTGTGCGAACCTTTACTTTGACGATCCCTTGACTATGAATCTTTTTTATCACTGTGAGCAGTGCAATATGCCCGTTACCTTCCACATAGGAAATAAGGGCGGTGACTACGGTTTGGTTGACGAATTCAATTTCCCCCGTCTTGAAAAGGTATTAAAGACCTTCCCCGATTTAATTCTTATAGGTCACTCCCAGAAGTTCTGGTCAGAGATAAGCGGAGATGTCACTCCCGAAACGAGAAACGGATACCCTAAAGGAAAGGTAACTCCGGGCGGCAGAGTACCCGAGCTTCTCGCCAAATACCCCAATCTGTATGCGGATCTCTCCGCAGGCAGCGGCGCGGGCGCTATGATGCGTGACCCCGAGCATGCATACGCCTTTTTGGAGCAGTTCAAGGATAAGCTGTTCTTCGGAACAGACATATGCACCAGCAGCTTTGAAAAATTAAAGGGCGGCGATATATTCAAATTCGGACCTTTTTTGGACGACGCTGTAGACAATGGATACATTTCCGAGGACGCTTACTATAAAATCTGCCGCGGTAACGCGGAAAAGCTCCTCGGCTTGAAATAATTAAATAAAAAATATTTATGGAGATATTACTATGGAAAAGCTTGCATATTTAGGCGGAGAAAAAATCAAAAAGGTAGAAGCACCGAGCGACATCTACAAATGGCCTATCATCACAGACGAGGACAAAGCCGCCATTATGGATGTTGTCGAGCGTAACGCATATTCAAAAACCGATATTACCGAGGCTTTTGAAAAGGAATTTGCCGAATGGCTTGGCGCAAAGCACTGTATAGCCGCATGCAACGGCACTATGGCGCTTTTTGCCGCTATGTTCGGTGTCGGCTTAGGCGCTGGCGACGAGATCATCTGCACAACAAAAACCTACTGGGCAAGCTGTCTGTCGTCGCAGTTGCTCGGCGCATCGGTAGTTTTCGCTAACATTGACCCCGAAACACTCAGCATTGACCCGAAGGATCTTGAGCGTTGTCTCAGCCCCCGCACAAAAGCTATCATGGTAGTTCACTATATGGCTTATCCCGCCGATATGGATCCTATCATGGAATTTGCGAAGAAGCACAACCTCAAAGTAATAGAGGACGTTTCTCACGCGCAGGGCGGTTTCTACAAGGGACGCCGTCTTGGAACCATCGGTGACGTAGGCGCTATGTCTCTTATGAGCGGAAAATCCTTTGCCGCAGGTGAGCTTGGAGCGCTTGTTACCGACAATGTAGAAATATACGAACGCGCATTGGCTTTCACTCATTACGAGCGCACGACCTGAAGCATATAACAGAAACCGAATATCTGAAGCCCTTCGTAGGTCTGCCGCTCAGCGGTCTTAAGGGACGTGTAAATCAGACCTGCTCGGCTATGGCGCGTGTACAGCTCAAGTATTACGACGAGCGCACAGCCGAAATTCGCCGCGCAATGAACTACTTCTTCGATCAGCTTGAAGGATTGCCCGGTATTCATCCCGTGCGCGTAGACGAATCAACAGGCTCAAATATGGCAGGCTGGTATATCCCTGCCGTTACATACCGTGCAGAAGAATTGGGCGGTCTTGACGTCAATGTTTTCTGCGCCGCCGTAAGAGCAGAAATAGGAATACATATCAGCATAGGAGGTAACTTCCCGTTACATAACCACAAGATGTTCAAGGATTTTGACCTTACAAATATCGGAAAACCGACACGTATCGCTTTCGCCGACCGTGACGTGCGAGAAACCGACTCAGCTCTTGCGCCCTCCGAAAAGGTAATGATGTTAGGCGTGCCGTGGTTCAAGAAGTTCTATCCCGAATATATAGACTATATTGCGGCAGGCTTCAGGAAGGTTGCCTTAAATGCCGATCAGCTCCTGGATCAAACGGCTGAGGAAAAGAGCAGCGGTCGTTGGTTCGGTACCGAAAACTAAAAAAGCAAAAGACTTGTATGATGCGTAAGATATATCATACAAGTCTTTTTTCGCAATAGCAGGAGCGCTATGATTTATTATTGACTTTGACTCTGTTTTGTGCTATAATCAGCTTCGGAAAGGCGGCATTTTTATGAAAAAATATTTATATGAAACTCATCTTCACACCTCTCCCGCAAGCAAATGTGCAAAAGCTGATGTCAGGGAGACGCTTGAATTTTATAAGAGCCTCGGCTATGCGGGCATATTTATTACTAACCACTTTGCTGACGGAAATATCGGATGCGACAAAGACCTGCCGTATGAAGAAATAATAGACTTCTTCTTTGCAGACTATGAGGAGGGACTCATCATCGGAAAAGAGATAGGTCTGCCCGTCTTTTTGGGAGTTGAGCTTTCACACAAGGGCACCGATTTTCTTGTGTACGGACTCGGTAAGAATTGGTTTTTAGCTCACCCCGAGGTTTTGGAGATGAAAAAATCGCAATTGCTTCCCTTCCTTGCAGAAGAAGGAGCGCTTGTCATACAAGCACACCCATTCCGTGAGGCAGGGTATATAGATCACATCAGACTTTTCCCGCGTTGTGTTCACGGAATCGAGGTCTACAATGCCAACCGAACGGATTTTGAAAACGAAATGGCAAGGCAGTATGCGGAAAACTACGATCTTCTTCATTTCGCAGGCTCGGACAATCACCAAGCAGGCAGACAGATAAAGCTCGGCGGCATGCAGTCCAACACTCCGCTGACAGATGAGCTTGACTTCGTTTTTCGTGTTAAAAACGGAGAAATGACTACCTTCCGTCTTGATCTTGCAGAATAAATACCTTTGAATTAGAAAACGGTTACTCTTACCCCGAGCAACCGTTTTTTTATTTATTTTTCAGCTTTCTCGACAATTGAATATATTGATACTGCGCCCTCCTCCGCCATAAGCAAAAGTGGGACAAAGCCCATTATCCAACCGCCCATTATACAGTAAGCGCCCCAATCCTTATCCTTATTGACACCGAAATAGGAATCAGTCTCCATATCAAAGGCGCGCATCCAGCCGCCGTTCAAGCGTGGGTCTTCCTCTGCAAGCTGAATATCCAGAATAAAGCGAACGAGTTTTTTTCGCATCTTTTCCGCCTTTTCCTTGTTCACACCGCAGGAATTATTCATAGAGCCGATAAGAGAAAAGCATCCTAAAAGATTGTTGATACAGTATAGAATATCCGTGATACTGTCATACTCCTCTCCCATGCTGACAGAAAACTCGGGATGCTTTAATGTACCGTCGGTCATTATCAGTCCCGACTCCTTTACACCGCCGCATTCTGTCTGTAATGCCTCAAAGAAGTCAAGCATGGTATTTATCAGTTCGGAATAATCTCCGCAGCCTATTTCATGTGCGGCAGACAGTACTGTCAAGAGACGGCTGTATAAAAAGTTCTTCGTCAAAGGAGAAAAGCCAAGGCTGTAATCGGGATATTTTTTGTACAGAGCATCGGAAGTGAGCTTCAAGCTGCTCCTGTAGCGTTCATCGCCCGTAATGCGATAAAGATTTGCGAGAACTATAGCCATTCCTTCGTAGAACACGGGAGCATCGGGAGGTGTTTTAGGAAAACCTATGCTTTTTAAGGTATTGTGAGACAGTGAGAATGAGGTGGACTTGAAATAGGGAGTGTTTTCTGTCCAGCAAAGATATGCTTCACCGAGTGCTTTGAGAGAATCAAGGTATCGCACATCGCCTGTTGTACGATAGAGCTGGAGCATCGCCATGCCGTCCCGTCCGTTATCTGAGGTATAGCAGGTCTTTTGATCGAGTCCGAAGCTCTCATACCAATGAAAAATTCCCTTGTTGTCGCCCTCTGTCTCCTGTAAATTATGCTTGAAGCAAAGCTCGGCAAGATTTTTTCCGCACTCATAAATACTGTCAGACTTCATATACTTTCCGGCAGTGCAGAACAGTGCGGCACTCAGAAGTATAACGTCTACACGATGATTACAGCGAAGCGAAAGATCGTGAGAGCGTATCATTTCGTAGCATCCGCGGTCTCCTGACACATCAGGTATCAAGCCCGAAGAAAAATGCCAATTCACCGCTCGTGAAACAGCCTCGCGTACAGTGTTAGTACCTCCCGCAAGAGCCTGCTTCTTCCAGACATGACAAAACGCATCGGAACATTTTCCCTTTTCTTCACCCAAAACAAAGGAAAATATATCCGAATAAAGCTCGCAAAAGCGTGAATGAGGAAGCATAGTCAGCCTGTCGAATTCTGACAAGCGTATAGCGGAAAACGTAAAGCTTCCGTTTTTGACAACGACAGGAAATTTACGTGTAGAGGGCACTACGGGTGTATGGCTTCCCACACAATCCTCGGCTGTCACGGTAGCCACGGCATCCCCTCTCAAGCGGCCGGGAACATAGCCCTTCCCTCTTATCTGAAGCAGTTTTCCGTTCCATACAAGATTTTCGTCATAGAAAGCTCTTTCACAAGACTCGGAAACGAAGCCGAATAGCATCGCACTGTTATAGTCCCCCGCATCATAGCTCTCCGCATACACACGGACACCTCGCCTATAAAGCTCGGCATAGCACTTCATTCCTCCATATGAAAGCGACGGAAGCATGCTGTTTCTCGGAGCTGTCGCAATTATAGCATCGTATCCCTTTTCAAGCGCATCCGCCCCCGCCGTCTCCATATCCGAATATTCTGAAATTTCTCCGTCAAACGAGAGCGAAATATACCTATAAAAGTCGTTTTTCTCTCCAATATATGCAATTCTCTTCATAGATAATCACCAAATGAACGGAAGCAGTCTGTATTTTACTCGTTTTTTATATTCCGAATAACCTTCAAGTCCGTTTTCAAGCACCCTTTCTTCATTAATTATCCTGACAACTATCACGGCGATATACGGCAGAAAGCAGAGGAGCGACCACCACGAGCCGAGAACTATGGGGATAGATATAAAGAGCCACAGGGTCACAGCATACATAGGATGACGGACGATGCTATAAAGTCCCGTATCAACTACCCTTTGGTTTTCCTGCACCTCGACTGTCCTTGAAAGATAAGCATTTTCCCTCATAACTTCGGCATATAGCGCATAAGAGGCGAGCAGAACAAAGGAAGAAATAATAACTAACCAATCGGGAATGTGTGACCACTCAAAGCGGAAGTCAAGCCCCGCAACGACAAAGCCTGCAACAAAGAGAAGTCCCGACAGAGCGACTGCGCCTTTTTGTGTTTTTTCCTTTTCCTTGGCGCTCAAGCGTTTTTCAAGAAGCGCTGGAGCTTTAAGAAAAAGAATAATTCCTAAAATGAACATAGGGATAAAAAGCAGACCGATAAACAGGTACGCATTCATATATCCGAGTGTACCCGCAGGCAGAAACAAAAGTGCCGAAACGAGCAAAAGCCCCATGACGAATTTCAAAACAGCGTTGATTAAAAGCTTCATTTCAGACACCTCTGTCGGTTTTTACAGAATTCTTATATTTTTCGTCTGAGCAAGCGTGACCGAAGTACATCAATTCCCATACGGCAGGGGCACTTACCTTTTCGACGGTCTCGCCGTTTACTATCTTCTCAACAGCGGCAGTTCCCTCAAAGCGCAAATATCCGCCGTCAAATCCTACAAGCCTTGCCGCTATTCCAAGCGCCTTCGGAAGCACGTCAACAAAACAGGTCTTGTTTATATCACCGTGTCGGTCATACGTTATACGGTATTCTTCTCCCGAAGCTGCCGTGTATTCATAAACGACCTTACTGTAGACGGGCTTTCCCGTATAAGTGTCAATATATCTGCCCTCGGGCTTGAATTTTAATGTATGATTGGAGTTGTCGCCTATGATCTCTCCGTCCTTGGCTATCATAAACACATCGTGATCCTTGTAGCCGTATTTCTTGCCTGCGGTTATCCAGGAGGAAATGACCTTATAGTCGCCGACTTTGGCTCTGCCCCAATACCAATGATGCATCAGCTTTAACATTGAGATATTGCCCCAGTTGTGATCGTGGTATCCCGAGCCTTCCAGATGAAGCGTTTTTCCGCCGTTATATGTAACGTCGGCTACTGCTCTTCCCTCAGGGACTGCGGGAAGCCAGGCAAAATAATGCTCCTCATTGTCACCGAAAAAGATACTGCCGGTCTGAGAACGAGGAGCATTATTTTGCCTG
>SVQV01000072.1 GCA_015065175.1 Oscillospiraceae bacterium
TCGTAAACCGCATAAACAATTTTTCCTGTGGCGGTAAGAATGGTTTATGCGGTTTACGATGCCGTAAAAATACCGATAATAGGCATGGGCGGAGTTTCTTCTGCACGTGATGTAATTGAGATGATGCTCGCGGGCGCTACTGCGGTAAGCGTGGGTGCGGCAAATCTTGTAAATCCGTATGCATCGAAAGAGATAGTTGAGGATTTGCCTAAAGTAATGGAAGAATATAAAATAGACAGCCTTGAAAGCATTATAGGAGGTGCGCATAATGGGTAAGGATGTAATTATAGCTTGCGATTTTGCGAGCAAGGAAGAGGTTTTTGCTTTTCTTGATAAGTTTAAGGAGGAAAAGCCTTATGTAAAAATAGGAATGGAGCTTTTTTACGGCGCGGGTCCCGATATCGTTCGCGAAATAAAGAAAAGAGGACACAAGATATTCTTAGACCTCAAGCTTCACGATATTCCGAATACGGTAAAAAAGGCAATGCATGTTCTTTCCTCTCTTGATGTGGATATGTGTAATCTTCATGCAGGCGGTACTATACCGATGATGGAAGCGGCAATTGAAGGTTTAACACGCGAGGACGGAACTCGTCCGTTGCTTATTGCGGTAACACAGCTTACCTCCACCGATCAGGAGCATATGGAAAACGATCTGCTCATTCATGAGCCGATAGACAAGGTTGTCATGCATTATGCGTCAAATGCCAAAAAAGCAGGTCTTGACGGTGTTGTTTGTTCTCCTTTGGAGGCAGGCAAGGTTCACGATACGTGCGGCAGTGACTTTATTACAGTTACCCCCGGCGTCAGATTTGCTGACGGAGATGTAGGAGACCAGAAGCGTGTTACTACTCCCGAAAGAGCAAAAGAAATAGGCTCCGACTATATAGTTGTAGGCAGACCTATAACAGCCGCTGACGACCCTGTTGCGGCATATCGCCGTTGCGTAAAAGAATTTGTTTCATAAAATAAAGTAATGAGAGGTAAATAAAATGACTAATATTGAAGCTTTGATTGCAAAGGATTTGCTTTCTATTAAGGCGGTTTTCTTCCGTCCCGACGAGCCGTTTACTTGGGCGAGCGGTATAAAAAGTCCCGTTTATTGCGATAACAGATTGACATTGACCGCACCTAAGGTTCGTACAGATGTAGAAAATTCTCTTGCCGAAACAATAAAAAGAGAATATCCCGATGTTGAAGTGCTTATGGGTACATCTACTGCCGGTATAGCTCACGCGGCAATAACCGCTCATATTCTTGATCTTCCTATGGGTTATGTCCGTTCGGGCGCCAAGGATCACGGACGTGGAAATCAGATCGAGGGTAAGCTTGAAGCCGGTCAGAAGGTTGTAGTCGTTGAGGACTTGATCTCTACAGGCGGAAGCGTTATAGAAGTAGTAAATGTATTGAGAGAAGCAGGTGCTGAGGTCCTCGGAATTGTAAGTATTTTTACCTACGGTATGAAAAAAGGTCTTGAGAGATTAGCAGAGGCAAATGTTAAAAATGTGAGCCTCACTAACTTTGACTGTATTGCAAAAATCGCTGCGGAAGAAAATTATATCAAGGCAGAAGACGTAGCACGCCTTATTGCATTCCGTAACAATCCCTCAGACGAATCCTGGATCAACGGAGGCAAATAATGCACCACCTTATTGATATATTGGACTTATCGACATCGGAGATTGAAGAACTGATTTCCGTTGCCTCCGATATAATAGAGCATCCCGAAAATTATCGTGAGAAATGTAAATATCATAAGCTTGCCACTCTTTTCTTTGAGCCTTCAACAAGAACCAGACTTTCCTTTGAAGCGGCAATGATGGAGCTTGGCGGTAAGGTTCTCGGTTTTTCGGAAGCAAATTCAAGCTCTGCGTCAAAGGGCGAGAGTATCACAGATACTGCGGCGATAGTTTCGGGTTATGCCGATATTATAGCAATGCGTCACCCAAAGGAAGGCGCACCTCTTGTTGCTGCAAGAAGAAGCGAGGTTCCGATAATCAATGCAGGGGACGGAGGTCATCATCACCCGACACAGACGCTTACAGACCTTTTTACGATACACAGAGAAAAAGGCACATTTGAAAATCTCACAATCGGTCTTTGCGGGGATTTAAAGTACGGCAGAACCGTTCATTCTTTAATCGCGGCAATGTCGCGCTATAAAGGTGTTAAGTTCGTTTTGATTTCTCCCGAGGAATTAAAGCTTCCGGGGTATATTAAGCATGCTTATATCGGTGAAAACGGTATTGAATGCGAGGAGACCACATCTCTTGAAACCGCAATGCCAAAGCTGGATGTCTTATACATGACCCGTATTCAGCGCGAGCGTTTTGCAAGCTCTGAGGAATACGAGGAGCTGAAGGATATCTACATTCTTAATGAAGATAAGATGAAATCAGCAAAGGCAGATATGATAGTAATGCATCCCTTGCCGAGAGTTAACGAGATTACACTCGCTGTAGACGATGACAAGAGAGCAGCATATTTCAGACAGGCTAAAAATGGAAAATATATCCGTATGGCGCTTATTCTTAAGCTTTTGGATGAGTCGAAAAAGAGCGATACGGTTTCCGTTGATAAGCCCGACACTATTTATACAAGCGCTCTTGTATGTAAGAACCCTCGTTGTATCACTACAACAGAGCAGGAGCTTCGTCATGCCTTCAGATTGGTAAACAAGGAGAACAATATTTACAGATGCGTTTATTGTGATTCCAAGGCTGTTCCCGATACAAACAAATAAACATATCAAAAAGGGGCTGTCTCAAATGGAAATTTGAGGCAGCCCCCTTTTTAATGTGCAAGGGGATAGTCAGATTTGAGGAAGAAGCGTCGTTTTCCGCCCCGAAGACGTATTAAATACGTCGAGAGGAAGGAAACGGCGGTAGAAAAAGTCCATAAATTCAGAAGAATTTCGCAGAAATTCAACCTTTTCTGTCTCAGTTACACTTTTTGCTGTAAATATGGTCTTTTTTAATACTTTTTCGGACTTTTTCGGACTTTTTCGGTCTTACCAAATGTGACAGCCCCAACTCTATTTGCACTCGGCAAGTGATATACACTTCGTGCGTGATATTGCCTTATCAATCAGATTAAAACTTTTCTTTACATTTTGCGCACTTGCGGTAGTTGTTGATGCCGTTGTAAAAGTAAGCCCTGCATTCTGCTCGCAATATAAGAAATTATGCAAAATCAAAGGAGATGACAGGAATTTTCTCCCCCTCTCCCCAGAGGGCAAGAGGAATCAAGGTGAGACTGTCAAATTCACCGTCCACGCTGAGATCATATGCGCGCTTGCGGTTGTCTGTTATGCAGAGAAGCTCAATCTCCTCGCTGCCCTTCCTTCCGATGAGCTTAAACGCACGGCAAAGCGTTGCAGGCATAATAAGATCGGAGCTATCAAGTCTTTTGAGAATACGGGTGTTGCGCGTTCGTTCCACCCAATCGCCCACTTGGGTTTTGCGGTTTAAGTCGCTATCAAAGACGATATGCACGTTTTTAAGCGCGCTCCTCTCAAAGGTATAGGTGATGCGCTCACCGAATTCCGCCTCGTAACATGCGTTTGTCTCGGTCGTGCCGTAGTTTTTATGCCCCCTGTCCTCGCCGTTGCGAAGCACGGGAGCATCTGCGCTCAAGGTGGCTAAGCGGCAAATCGGAGAGATATCTCTGCGCTTTGAGGGGAGGAAGCAATCTCCTGCCATCAAGCGCGCCTGCATCTCGGAAAGGATGCTCTTATCCTTATATACGCCGTGGGGCGTAACGCCGTATTTTGCACAAAGGGCGGCGGCGCGGCCGACGGCTTCACCGAGAAGACCGCAGGTTGCCATCACACGCATCGAGCTCATGGCAACGTGTGTCATACTGACATTTCTGCCCGCAAAGAAAAGATTCTCTACGTGGGAAGAATAAAGCGCACGATAAGGAATGGAATAGGGCGGCTCAAGATTATAACTGGTATTTGGCATTCCTCTGTGATAGAAACCTCCGGGATAATGATCGTCGATCGGCCAACCTCCATAGGCAACCTCATCCTCAAACACGGTTTTTCCCGTCAGGTCCTGCTCTCGCACGGTGTATTCGCCGACCATTCGGCGGGATTCGCGCTTGCCCGGCAGGAAGCCGATAAAGTCCATATCCCAATTTTTCGCTTCGTATGCCCCGCTGTTTTTCACGTAATCCCACGTGCCGAGTGCAAGCCCGACCAGCTCGTCTCGCACCTCCTCGGTATCATGGATAGAATCACGGTCACCGCCAAGCTCAAGATACCAAAAATTTTGTCCTTTGTTATACGGATCGGGCTCGCGACCGTAAAAATCCGCCTCGGTCAGCTTCTTTGCAAAGCTCGGTGGAGTGAAGCGTACGGGGCGCTCGGTTTCTCTTGCACCGATCAGGCAGGACATACCCATAGTCATGCTATCGCCTTGCTCGGTCTTGGTATTCTCACCGAATTCATCCTTGCCCTCTCTGCCCATACGGAAGGCAGCGCCCGTCAAGGGTGCGAGAATGCTATCTCCGGAGCAATCTGCAAAATTTTTCGCCTCAAGCTCGAAGAAGGTCTGCGTTGTCATCTGATAACCCTTGACGCTCTTGATGCGCGTATCGCGCCCGTCTGCAAAGCTTCCCTTCTCCACCTCGGCATCCATACAAGTACAGTTCAGAAGCAGAGTGATATTTTTTTCCCTCTTCACAAAATCAAACAGCACGGTATCCCAGATCGGATAGCTTTTGGAGGGGTTGCGGTACATATTCTCCAGTGCGATCTCCTCGAGTATACCCGTTTCGCGATTGTTTTCACCAAAAGAGCCGCAGATCCACATACGTATTTCGGAGGATGCATTTCCGCCAAGGACGGCTCTCTCATGCATCAAAACGACCGATGCGCCCTCACGTGCCGCAGAGATCGCTGCGCACATACCCGCAATTCCGCCGCCGACTACACAAAGATCGCAGGAAAGCTTTTTCGTTGTTAGCATATTTTTCTCCTCACTATTGACAAAAAATGTTTTTTTTATTATAATTTTATTACATTCTTTTTCTATTTTCCATAAGAAAAATGTGATAAAATATAAAGAAAGTGCAAAAATGAAAAAACTGATTACGAACGTGCAATCTTATTTTGAATATCTTGGGCAACATCTGCGCCTGTTTTGCTCGGTACACTTTACCGAGGACTCCTATTCGCATCTTTCCGCACACCTGATATCGGTGCTTTCTCCGCATATGACACACAATCATCCGTATTGCCGCTTTGTGAAGGAGAGCGGACATCACAAACGATGCATAAAAAACCAAAGGTACATTCATGCATCGCTGGAGGGAAAGGACATCTTGGAAAATACCTGCCATGCCTGTGTGCGGGAGCTTCTTTATCCGATCCGCTCCGAGCAAAAGCGCGTGCGCGGCTTTATCGCCGTCAGTGCATATTGCGGAACGGAAGGCGATGGGCAGACGGTGTACAATCACTATCTTTTCTCTACTCTGCGCGCTACCGAGCCGCCCCGTGCCCTTACCGACACGCTGATCCCGCCCCTGTGCATGATGATAGAGCACCTGATTGATGCGGAGGAGGAGGAGAGCGAAAGCGAATTTAAGCGCATCGCCGCCTACCTTGCAGAAAACCATACGCACGTTACGCTTGAAGAGCTGTGCGCACATTTTAAGCGCAGCCGATCACATATCAGCCACCTTTTTAAAAGCAATGCGGGACTCTCACTGCGAGGGTACTGCAACGATCTGCGGCTTCTTGATGCGAAGGTGCTTTTGCAAAGCACCGATCTCTCGGTCAGCGAGGTGGCATACGAGGTGGGCTTTGAGGATGCGAGCTATTTTATTAAGCTTTTCAGAGAAAAGCACGGAATTTCGCCAAGGAAATTCCGTGGAATAAGCCCACCGCTTGGGAAAGGTGCCGAGAGCCTTGCAAGCGACGGATAAGCAAATGTCCTTACACAAAAAGAACATCTCATTCGGCGCAAGCGTCCTACCTGCAATATTAAGCTCTTATCCGTTTACCTTTACCGTTTTCTTTTCCTCGAAAATGCAACGAAAAAAGGAAGCTGCTCTTTGAATAGCTTCCTTGAATTCCATGTTATTCCTTTGTTTGATTTTACAATAGATTTTGCAAAATTATTTACAAAACATATCCTCTGATTATGACAAAGCAAATGTGTTTTTGCGTACTGTCCACTTTCCGTCGGTAAAATCGGGGAAAGCTACTGCGTTACCTGTAGCCATCGACTCCTCGGAAAGAACCGTAATTGCCATCCATGTAGCCATATCATACACGTCGATAGGCATATCCTCTCCCGCATCCAAGGCACGGAAGAAATCGTCAAACTCCAGCGTGTCAATACCGCCGTGGGCATCGTTCGGGTTCTCCTTTTGCCACAGAGGATGCTCATAACGGGCGTAGTATTCGTCAATATTTCCTGAGGATTTATCCCAAGTGTAATGCTTGTCATCTCCCGTATCGAGGAACACGGCGTTCACATCCTCGCTTATCATACCCTTTGTACCCTCTGCGACAAATCCGCGTGAATAGTAGCGAGGGAGCGAGGTGTCAAGCGCGATAAATACGGTCTCTCCGTTTTGACACTTTATAAGCGTGGATACCACATCCGACTGGTTGAAGCGTACTCCCTCAAGTCCCTTTATTCCGCGGTCTGCAATATAGTGAGGGAGTCCTACAGACTTCGAGCCTATTGTGTAAAGCGAGGTGAAACGGTTTCCGCAGTTGATGTCAAGCAGCTTGGCTATCGGACCTATCTCGTGCGTGGGATAATTCTCGGCATTTCGGCATATGTATTCGGTAATGCGGTAATGTCCTGTTTCGTTACCTGTGCATATCTGCTTGCGAAGGTCATGTCGGTAACCGCCCTCACAATGTACAAGCTCGCCGAAGCAACCCGCACGCTTCATATTAAGCGCAAGAAGCTTTATGCGATGATAACAGGCGTTCTCCAAAAACATAATAGGTGTACGGGTGCGCTCATAGGTACGGACAAGCTCCCAGAGTGAATGTATACTGTAAGCTCCGCCTACCTCACAGGCGGGTATGACTCCGCGCTCCATAGCATAGTTGCATATTTCAAGGTGATAGAGCCATGATGTAGCTACAACTACTATGTCGGGTCTTTCCTTATCAATACACTCTCTGTAATCGGTATATGTTGCGGGGGCGTGACGTCCGTCTGCCTCTAATGTCTCCACATAAGCGGCGCACTTTTCCTCTACCGTGTCACAAATTGCAACGATATCCACATATTCACGGTGCTTAAGAACGCTGTAAAGGGCTTTCATTCTGCATCCAAGTCCGATCAGGGCTATTTTATATGTTTTTTTCATAGTTTACCTCCGTTTTACAAGCGTGATTTTTGCATTCGCGCTCCCATTTGCCATTATTATACTCCCCGAAGAAATAAAATGCAATGGCAAATCGGAGTTTTTGATTGCATTTTGTTCCAAAGTTTTTCTTTTAATCTTGACATATATTTTTAAGAATCATCAAGATATATTGAAAAATTCTCTGATTTGTGGTATAATATTATAAAATATAAACTGCTACCGAGTAGTAGAATGTTAAAAAGCATTCGTTTGCGCATCGTTAGGTCTTAGAAGATGCGTATGCGAATGCTTTTTTTTCGGAGGTAATATGAATAAATTCAAGTCATTACTTAAGTATTTTTCAAAAACAGAGATCATATTATGGTGCGCATCTGTTGCGCTGATAACAGTGTCCTTTTGTCTGTTTGACCGAGAAAGCCTTCTCACGCTGCTTGCCTCGCTTATCGGTGTCACTTCGCTGATTTTCAATGCCAAGGGCAACCCCTTCGGTCAGCTTCTTATGGTAATATTCAGTCTGCTTTACGGAATAATTTCCTATAGCTTCTCCTATTACGGCGAGATGATTACCTATCTCGGAATGACCATGCCTATGGCGATATTTGCGCTTATATCGTGGCTGAAAAATCCCTACAACGGCAAATTGCTTTGATAAAATCAACTGAAAAGTTCTCTTTCATTTTAAATTCTCGTTTTTAATGATTTGACACTTCGTGTCATGAATTGAAACTTCGTTTCATGATTTCTCGTCGGCATTCTGCCTCCTCCATGAATTGAATTGCGCATCCAACCTTATGCGCCCGCAGGCGCAATTCATGGCGAAGCCAATTCATGAGTGCCACGCACTCAATTCATGCGCTTGCGCAATTCATTGTTGAAACTATTGTTTGTCAAAACAAACAATAGTTTCAACGTGTCCTGTGCGGGGAAACATATCATAGGGATAGACCTCGCTCATAGAAAACCCATTTTGCGTAAGAAATGCCGCGTCTCTTGCGAGGGTATCGGGATTGCAAGAAACGTATATTATTTTTTTACAGCTTCCGCTTGCGAGGTATTCGAGAAGCGTTTCGGTACAGCCCTTTCTCGGTGGGTCCAATATGACCGTGTCGAAGCTTATTTTTTGTCCTGTCGAGCGCTCTGCCGCCTCTATTATGTTTTGTGTGCCCGAGGCATCGGCGCAGAAAAAGCTCGCGTTTTTTATTCCGTTTCTCTCTGCGTTTTCCTTTGCGCACTCGACCGCCTGCGGCACTACCTCGACTCCGATAAGCGAACAGACCGAGTCTGCCATAGAAAGACCTATGCTTCCTATTCCGCAATAGAGGTCTAAAAGGCACTCGTCGCCTTTAAAAGCGGCAAGCTCCTTTGCTTTTGTATAGATAGCCTCGGCTACAGCGCGGTTTACCTGATAAAATGAAGCAGGAGATATCTTCAAGGTCACTCCGCACATTGTATCAAACAGATATCCTTCACCGTACAGAGTTATATATTCTTCCCCGCATACAACGTTAGTGTCGTCTGTATTCACGTTGAGCATTATAGAAGTAATGGCGGAAAATCTTTCTGTTATTTCTTTTACAAAAAGCTCGGACATCGGAAGGCTTCTTCCGTTTATCACCAAAACGAGAGTAACTTCCTTTTCGTCCTTTGACGCGCGCAGGTATATGTGTCGGAGCAGTCCTTTTCCTGTTTCTTCGTCATAAGCGGATATCTTATGCGTTTTAAAAAACTCAATGAGCGCTTTGAGTATATCCGCAAAAAGCACCGGCTGCAAAGGACATTCTACAGCAGAAACTATTCTATGGCTCTTGGGAGCGTAGAAGCCTACTCTGTATTCTCCGTTTTTATCCTGCGTTATTGGATACTGCGCCTTGTTTCTGTAATGCTCGGTCTTATAGGTCGAAAACACGGGCATTATCTGCGCGTTTTTTATTCCGCATTTATGGAAAGCGCTCTGTACACGCTCACGCTTCAATTCAAGCTCTCGCTCATAATTTATATCGGCATAAGCGCATCCGCCGCATCCCTTATAGGCGCAAAAGGGCTTCTCGGTGCGGTAGACCGAGGGACGAAGAATTTTTTCTGTACGGGCTATAGCGTAATTCTTTTTAACCAAGATCACACGCGCAAGCACTCTGTCGCCGTCAACCGCACCGCCGACGAAAACCACACCGCCTTCAATATGTCCGACCCCGTAGCCTAAATTGTTCAAGTCCTCTATTTCTATCTCATATTCCTTGTTCTTTAAAATCATATTAGCCTCTCATAATCTTTGCGCATTTTTCTTGTTGTTTTTTCGGGAATTGCTTTGCCCATGTGCAAAATTCATATTTAACCGCCGGGACGGTATCCTTCATCGCATGAAACAGCTATCCCGTTTTCATCAAAGTGAATATAAAACAAAACCTCCTCGGTCGTTCCCAAGAATCCCACTTGCGGCTCTTTTACAGTATAACCGCATCGACAGCTTCTATATAAGCCGTCTTCGCCTGCGGGCATAAGAGTACAGTCAAACTGTCCGAATTCATTAACGATTTCTACCGAGTTTTTTCCAAGAAATTGCTTTTCGTGATATTTTTCATTGCAGCCTGCAAGGAATACCAAAAAAACGAAACAAAGCAAAACCGCAATTGTTTTCTTTTTCATTTTCATTTGATAATTTCCTTTCTATAAAACCTTATGCATAATTATTTATCATAGCCATTATATCACAAGCAAAAATGTTTGCTTGCAAGGACATTTTTGCGCCGTGCATCAAGAGCGCAGGCGCACAGCAGTGCGCATAGCCCGAAGGGCAAAGCCTTGTGAAGCAAGGCTTTCTGCGTATATTATATCACAAATCGGCAGAGAAAACAATCCCTCTGCCGATATCTTTGTATATCTAAAAATTCAGCTTGATTTTGGCTCAGTCGGAAATTCAATTTCTCCTTCAGCCTTTTCAAATGCCTTTATCTCTTGTCTTATAAGATAAAGAATTTCTCCATTTGCCGAACGACCGTAATATTTTGATATATAATGCAGCTTATAATGAAGCTCAGGGTCGATTTCTATTCCAAGATGCTTATTGTTTTTGTTTCTCATAAAAAAATCTCCAAAAAAATCTTATTATAAGTATATTTTAAGATTATTTTATGGTATAATGTTATATGTATACTCATTTCAAGTATACCAAATATTTTTTAGGGAGGTTTTTTATGAAAATTGCAGTTATTGGTTCAAGAAACATTAGCGTAATCAACATCGGTAGCTACCTTTCGGACTGCGATGAAATTGTTTCGGGCGGTGCCGTGGGAGTAGATTCTTGTGCCGCAGAATACGCAAGCGAAAACGGAATAAAGCTTACCGTGTTTCTGCCTCAATATGAGCGTTACGGGCGTGCCGCGCCGATTGTCAGGAACAAGGAAATAGTGGATTATGCCGACAAAATCGTTGCTTTCTGGAACGGAAAATCAAAAGGCACATTATCGGTCATCAAATATGCCGAAAAAACGGGAAAGCCTTGCGAGGTCATCATTTGCAATTAATATTCTGTCTTTTAATTATCACACAAAAAAGAAAACGCAAAAAGGGGCTGTCTCAAATGCAAATTTTAGAGCGTGAGGCAGCTCTTTTTCTATGCATTGAAGCGAAAATACATAAGATAAAGAAAAAAGCCTCAAAA